>JAUVCU010000116.1 GCA_030590715.1 Lentisphaeria bacterium | reverse complement strand
ATTCGATTCGGGATCGCCTGCGCTAATTCGAAAACCGGTAGGAAAAGGTGTCGTTTATGCATCTGCATTTTCTTTCTCTATGGATTGGAGTGAATTTCAGTTATCATCGTCATTTCTTCCGGTTCTAAGGACCATTTTATCAGACAAAAGCGTTATTCCTGCAAGCAAGGTTCAAAAAGCAGCATGCGGGGATCCTATCCTGAACACAGTCGGTGGTGTTGAAAAAAAAATCATCGTTGAAAAGCCACAGGTAAAAGTGATTGGGGAGTTTCCATACGAGATAAACATATCGCGTTCTGAATCAATGGTGACCAAACAATCTTTGAGCATTATAAGAAAAATTCTTACGCCGGGAAACGGGATCGCAAAACAGGCTAGCAGTCAGCAGGATTCGATTGAAGATGCCGGTTACCGCTCAATTAAACTGTGGCAGCATACAGCAACACTGTTAGCTATTCTCATTATTGCCGAGCTTCTCGCCGGTTACTGGTTCGACAGAAAGGAGAGAAGACTTATATGAGTAACATAAAAAGCTTATCCCTACGCATTGAGAAAGTTCAGAAAACATTCAGAAATAGAGCGCTTACCCGTACTGTTTTTATAGGGCTTATTTTCTTTTCTACATTTATTTTGCTGGCCGAAGCGGTTAATAAAATAAGTAGTATTCAGGAATCTACCGCATTTATTTTTGCGGCAACGACACTCGCGACCACGGCTGCTTTTACGGTTCAGCAGTTATTTGCAAAAGTCTTCAGGTTAATGCCTAAAGGCGCAATTGCCAAAGCTGTTGAAAAAAAGAATCCTGAACTGCAGGACGCACTGATCTGTGCTGTAGAAAAAGAAGATATTGAAGAAAATTCACGAGGAATCATAGAAAAAGCGCTCATTTCTAAAGTTACAAAAGAAACAGCGAACTTAGATTTTCTGAAAGCAGCATGCCCTTCGACGTATAAATTAAATATCCTGGTTATTTTTGCCGTTATTGCTGTGACGTTGTTCTCTTTTGCAGTCATGTGCGAAGTGGCCGACAAGGCGCAGTTTAAACTACTGGAACATTGTGAACTGATCGATCCTGGTCTGAAAATTCAGCCGGGCGATATTTATGCAGCAAAACAAAGTGACCTGACTATAGAAGCAAAAATCAACCGCTGGCAGAAAGAGGCTAAAATAATTTTGGCCGACTCTACGGGGGAACATGAATTTGTGATGAACCAGCGTAGCGGAAACTTTGATTTCACTCTTTACGACGTGCACGATGAAATAAAATATAAAATATTGACCCCTTCGCTCGCTTCTAGCTGGCATACGGTATCCACGTATATTCCACCGAAAATAGAGTCGTTAATATATCAGATTATTCCACCGGTCTATGTCAAACAGGGTACGATGACGATCACTGAGCTCAAGGACACTGCGGCCCTCCAAGGATCGAGTGTGAAATTTACATTGACAACCGACTCTGAAGACACCCAAGCTTTTCTGATTCTCAATGACAAAGAGATCAGAATGCAAAATACTGGTATCGCAGCAAGAGAAATATCTTTCAAACTGGAAAAAACGTCAACGTTACAAATAAAATTAAAAAGCAAAGATGACAGGATTTTTGAGACAAATACGGTTCAACTTGAAGCGCTTCCCGACCTTGCTCCGATTGTAACAATTATCCAGCCCGATACCGATACAAGTGTCAGGCCCGACTCTGCGATTCAATTTAAGGCCAGAGCCGGCGATGACTTCGGTATCAGCTCGATTACAATCCACTTTTCGATTTCAGGTAGAACCGACATGCAGCAGCTTATTTATCAGACGACTTCAGAAACTGAGATCAAAACTGAAATGGATGCTCATATCTACTTTGAGACAGCGCCCCTTAATCTGGAAAACGGTGACGTTATCTCTTTCTACTTTACGGCGAATGACAACTGTCAGCCGCTTCAGCAAAGTGGCCGTTCTGAGATAGGATTCATCGAAATCAGACCGGAGATGAAACCGAAAAAGGCAAACAACGAGGGCGAAAAGAAGAAAATTGATGTAAGTCCACTAATCGCGGAGACTAAGCGGCTGATCAGAATGAGTTATGAAATAATGTCAGCTCACCACACCGTAAAAGAAAAGCTGCTCGAAGAACTCAGACCGGCACTAGCTGATCTGAACGTTGAATCGGTTAAAATTGCCGATGAAGTAAAAGCCGCTACATCGGGCGGTATCGTTGAACTATTTGATGAAGCTATTGATTCAATAAAAAATGCCGAATTGAAAGTTCGAAGCAACGATACCAGAAGCTCTGTTTCCGATATGCAGGTTGCACTGGCTAAATTCACCAAAATTGCACAAATGTTGATGCAGAACACTATTTCGGACAAGGAAAGCAAAAAAGGTGAAGGTTCACAAAGTGAAGCCAAGAAACAAGAGCAGCAGAAACAGGACAAAATGGATCTGAATACATT
Organism: Lentisphaeria bacterium; assembly: GCA_030590715.1. Taxonomy (GTDB): domain Bacteria; phylum Verrucomicrobiota; class Lentisphaeria; order Victivallales; family JAUVCU01; genus JAUVCU01. Next base: position 3,329 of record JAUVCU010000116.1, on the reverse strand, counting down.
GCTAAAAAAGCTGGCGGACCTGAATAACGAAATAAATCATCTGGCAGACCGGCAAGGAGCTTTAAACTCTACACTGCAGCAGGGACTGACAAATCAGTTCTCTTCTTCGGAAAGGCAGCAGAGCTCTCGAAAACAAAAATCGATTCACGACAAAACAGCATCCCTAAAAGATAAACTTCCTTTGGGGTTTGATAAACTGCATGATGAGATGGACATAGCAAAATATTCCATGAAAGGAGCAATAAGCTCTCTTATACGCAATAAACCGACGCAGGCTTTCAGGTCAGGTCGCGAAGCTCATTCCTCTCTTTTGAGAATTTCCAAAAAACTCAAGGATGTAAAAAAGAAAATCATTTCAGACCAGATACAGAAAATGTCGGATAAAGCTTCAAAGCTGGCGGCAGAACAGCAGAAACAAGCGGTCAACAGCAACAACATGGCCGGCAAAAAGGTTGAAAAAGAAGAACACGAATCGGCACAATCACAGCAGAATAAACTTGCTGAATCGTCAAAAGATCTGATGAGACAGGCCGAACGACTGGCTTCGATGTTGGAAGAGAATTATCCGAAGGCTTCCAAAGAGATGATTGCCGCTGTTACAAAGGCGCAAAAAAGTAGAATCGAAACAATGCTGAAACGGGCAAAAAATGCTCTTTTCTACAAGAAATATAAGCATGCGGAAAACTATCAGAAAAAAATAGCAGGTATCCTGAAACAACTCAGTTCTGATTTTTCACAGGCAAAAACAACATTGCCGAAAATGTCACAAGAGGAGATGGTTGCTGCAATGCAGGAGATGCAGAGAGCCAAAGAACAGCTGAAAGCTCTGAAGGGAAAAGCGGATAAAGAGTCCGCAGACAAAGCTGCAGAAATAAATGGAAAAATGGGGCAGCTCATGAAAAAGCTATATAAAGATCTGAAGGAAGCCAAGTTTAATGAGCTGAATCTGACAATGGAAATAATAAAGGGAGCACCGACTCTAGAAATGGGAATTGAGGGGGCTTATCAGGTGCTTACTGATGCTCAAAATACACTCAACCAGTACTTGATCAAAAATGCTTTTAAAAATGAGCTTAAATTAAAACGAAAAACAATTTCGACGCCGGATAAATTCCGTAACCAGGTTGAAGAATACTTTAAATCATTGAGTGAATAAACTATGAATGGCTTTGATACACCAATTAATATACTGCTTATTTTCATCTGGCTCGCCCTGGCGATCTTCGTAGGGTTCTGGTCTTATTATAAATTCCGGGCGATAATACGCACATATCAGCTTTGGATCCTGATCACGCTGAGATTGACGTCACTGGTACTTATCTCTATTTTCCTGTTTCAGCCCTATTCTCTGGAAGAAAAGCCTAATGCTGATTCTTTTAAAACAATTGTTCTTTCAGACTGCTCAGCCAGCATGAATACAGTTGACTGCAACGGTCGAGCAAGGATCGATGTTCTAAAGAACATTCTGACAATGCACGACGAAGGCTCGCTGATCCCGCCGGAGAACAAGAGTGAAGCATTTATACTCAGTAATGAGATCCACACCTACCGAAAGGGTTCTGTGCCTATTCTACCTGGAAACAGTTCTCTCGGTGAAATAGTAAAGGATGTTGCCGAACAGGAAAGCGACATAAAAACAGCGGCAATAGTTCTGCTTTCTGACGGTCATACAAATGAGGGACAGTCGCTTATTCAGGCAGCAAAATACTGCCGTCAAAGAAACATACCAATAAACTGTATCGGTATAGGAGAACAAGTCGAGCTTTCTGATATCTCTCTAATAACTCAAGACTCCCCTATAAAGTGTACAAAAAAAGAACTGACTGAACTGCCTTTCCGCATGAAAAACAGCTTCAATGAAGAAAAAACCATCGTCGTTGAACTCCTTGAGGGCGATGAACTGGTCCAAAAGAAAAATGTGGTAATCGCCGCAAATTCAGAAAGAAAAAATCTATCCTTCACCGTTACTCCGTTCAAGGCAGGCTTCAAAAGCTACAGGATCCGCACGAATTCGGTACCGGAAGACCAGAAGCCGGAAACTGATGTCGCGTACCTGAGTGTAGAGGTTAAAGAGCCGGATTCTTTCAATATTTTATACCTTGGAGCAAGCCTTAACTGGAACTTCAAATTCCTGAAAATACACGCAAACAATAATGAACAGTTCAACTTAAATGCCATTGTTAAAACCGGAGAGAACAGATTCCTCACATCGGGTGACTTTGAAAAAGAACAGAGTTCTTTCCCGAAAAACAACGATTTCCTCAACACATTCGATATTGTGGTTCTCGATACCCGGGCAATTACTATTTTCGAAAAAGAAACTGTTGATTCATTAGTAAACTTTGTCTCCAACAGAGGTGGCGGACTGCTATTTCTTGGTCCGACGGAACACATCAATAATGACCTGAAACAGCTCCTTCCGGTAAAAAGTACGTCCGAGTTTACCGCGTATGATAAAAAATACCTGGAAGTAGCGTCGACAACTATTTTTCCAGAGGCCTCGACCGAGCTACTGCAGAGCGAATTTGCCCTTGCTATTCCGACCGGTACCAAAACATATAAATCATCTGATCTCAAACCGGGGACACGTTCCGGACTAAACATCAAGGACACTGAAGAATCGATAATGCCGACTCAGCAGTACGGAGGCGGACATATCGCATACTTGGGAACCGAGTCGAGCTGGCAGTGGCATATGGCAAGTGATGTGGATATGAACCGCTATACATCGTTCTGGAATAATTTATTCGTCTGGCTCGGCTCGACGGGAAAACCACGAACAAAACTGCCGTTCAATGCTTCCAAAGTAAGTATTGACGAGGAGATGATGCTGACGGCTGTGGTCTATGACAATAATTACCGTCCCGCGTATAATGCAGATGTATCTATAATAATCACCAATCCGAATGGTGAAACCTCAGAAATAGCAATGGCCCCATCGCCTGAAACTCCGGGCAAATTTACGGCTCCTTTTATTCCTCGTACAAACGGAGAATTCAAAGCGCTGCTTACGGCTGAGTTCGGAGAAAATAATTCAATTGCAAAGCCGGCATTCTTTCTTGCAAGTCCAACCAGTAGCGAACGGCTCAATACTCAGTACAAAGGTGATGTTTTAAGGGATGCGGCAAGAATCACAGGTGGGACGTACACCCATTACAAAAAAATTAAGTTTCCCCTGGACATTAATCTGTCAGACAAAGTTCCGGTAAAAACGAGTAAAAAATACTGGAGCAGCTCATGGCTGCTGCTGATAATGCTGTTGCTAACCCTCGGCGCGGAATGGATACTAAAACGAAATATAGGAATGAGATAATGAAGCTTTTAACAGT
>JAUVCU010000174.1 GCA_030590715.1 Lentisphaeria bacterium | reverse complement strand
GGAACTATATCTGATGCAGCTACCGGATTGATGTGGATGAAGGTCGATAGTGGTGCGTTGAATGGTGGAGCAATGAATTGGGGCGAGGCTCTACAGTGGTCTGAAAAACTTAATTATGCTGGTCATGGCGACTGGCGTCTTCCGAATGTAAAGGAACTTCACAGTATTGTTGATTTCTCAAGATCACTAAAAACAACGAATTCCGCGGCAATAGATCCACTGTTTAAACCAACAGTGATTAAAGACGAAGGCGGCAGAAATAATTATCCGTTTTACTGGACGAGCTCAACTCATTTGAACCTACGCAGTGCGGGAAGTGCTGATTATATTGCCTTTGGCGAAGCTCTGGGGTGGATGAAAGATAGGCGCACCGGAGAGTATACACTTCTTGATGTGCATGGAGCTGGAGCGCAACGCAGTGATCCTAAATCGGGAGATAATTCTCGTTTCCCGTACGGGCATGGCCCTCAGGGAGATGTTATCCGCATAAACAACTATGTTCTTTGTGTAAGAGGAGGGGAGGCTACTCTAAAGTCGACGGGACCAAGAATTGAGAAAGTCAAGAAAAGTAATCGTTCAGGCCGTAAAGCCCCTCAAGGAGAAAGTCAACAAGGTCGCAAGAAATCCGGAAAAGGAATGAACATGTTTATGAGCCGTCTCGATAAAAATGGCGATGGGAAAATCGGGAAAAGTGAATTTGATGGGCCGAAGAACCGTTTTGGGCGAATCGATAAAAACGGTGACGGGTTTATAACTATAGACGAGGCTCCGCAAGGTCCTCCCAAAAAACGCTAAGGGAATTGTAAATTTAAAATTCAGATTACAAAACTTTAAATTAAGAGGATTTTTAATAATGCAGATACGCAACTTATTAATGATTACGGGAGTTGGAGTATTGACGGGAACATTGTCATTTCCGGTAGCTGCTGATGCGGCAACACCATCTCCAAACTTTGTGTTCATTCTTGTTGATGATATGGGCTGGACGGGGACGTCTCTGGATGTCGATAACCGTCGAAATGATTCAAAAAGTGATTATTACCGGACGCCGAACATAGAGTCCTTAGCGAAGGAAGGTCTATGTTTTTCAAATGCTTACGCTCCTGCACCTATGTGCTCTCCCAGTCGTGCAAGTTTTTTGACAGGTAAGAGTCCCGCGCAGCTTCATTTGACAACGCCGGGGCGTTATAAAGCCCCATCTGCCTGGCATAAAATCAGTCAGCCTGAACATATCCATGAACTGCCCGGTAATGAAATCACAATTGCCGAAGTCCTGAAAAGCAACAACTATATGACGGCTCATTATGGGAAATGGCATTTAGGTAATGGTGGCCCTGAAGCACATGGATTTGATGAAAGTGATGGGGAAACAGGTAATGGCGGACCAGGGAATTATGAGGACCCGAACCCAAAAGATATTTACGGTATAACAGAGCGTGCTCAGAAATTTATGGCAAAGCAAACGAAAGCGGGAAAACCATTTTATTTACAGCTTTCACACTACGCAGTGCATGCGCCGACTCAGGCAATGAAATCTTCAGAATCACAATTTGAATCCCTAAAAGAAGGAAGGAATCATAGTGATTCTAGTTATGCCGCAATGACCTATGATTTTGATCAAAGCGTTGGTATGGTTTTAGACACAATTGATGAACTTGGCATTAAAAATAATACGTATGTAATTTTTATGTCGGATAATGGTGCTGGAAGCAAACGTGGTAGTAAAGAAAATGCTCCTTTGGCTGGCGGGAAGGGAAGTTTATGGGAAGGTGGCGTTCGTGTGCCACTTATTATTCGCGGACCTGAGATCAAAGCAGGCTCGTATAATTATGAAAATGTTATTGGTTACGATCTGTTCCCGACGATATTTGAATTAGTAACTATTGTGGAATCTCAGCCTAAGTCTGTGGAGGGAACAAGTGTTGTCTTATTACTTCTTGGCGCAAAAGAGATAAAGCGAAAGTATGAAGAACTTATTTTTCATTATCCTCACTATGGGAAGGGCCCAAAGCAGAAACCTCAATCGGCGATAATTGACGGGAATTACAAGTTGGTATTATCATACGAAACGAATGAGAAAGCATTATATGACTTGACCAAGGATATCGGCGAAGAAAACGACCTGAGTAAAAAGAATCCGGAGAAAGCTGATCAAATGTACAAAAAAATGATGGCTTATCTTAAACGAGTAGATGCTCAACTCCCAACTGAAAATAAGAATTATGATTCAAATGCAACAAATTCTTCAAAAGGGAAAAGTGGTTCGAATGGTTTTGTTAGTCGCTTTGATAAAGATAGTAACGGGAAAATATCTAAATCCGAATTTACGGGACCGGAACGTCGCTTTTCAAAATTAGATTCAAATGGTGACGGCTTTATTGATTCAACTGAAGCTCCAACCGGGCCTCCCACAAAAAAAAGGAAATAGAACTTCATAATAAAAAGCCGCTGGCACAATCGTGACAGGGGCTTTTAATAAGCTATTTGCTTATTTCTTTGCCTTTAAAACAGAAATTACTTTCATTAAAGTAGATTGATTCTCATAATTACTACATAGTCGAATATTTAGATGATGTGTACATGTAGGAATAGTATGAGGATAAATAAAAGGCTGAAGCTATGAGTGTTAAAGAATATATTGTTAAACATAAGTTGATGAGCAGGGTTGTGCTGCGTGGAGTTGTTTGTTTAATCACTTTGCTTTTTGGCTCTTTGTTAATGAAGAAACTCGCTTCTCTGAAAGAGGCGCCACAGAAGAAGGTTGAGGTTATTTCAGGTACGCGCGTTACTGCAGTAAGAGTGAAAACTGAAAATATAAGTATTACTTTCACAGAGTATGGGACAGCACGGCCTGCAAATGAAGTCTCATTAAGCTCACAGGTTACAGGAATCATCACACAAATAGCCACAGACCTTAAAAAAGGTCGAATTGTTGAAAAGGGAGAAATTATCGTAGTAATTGATAAATCTGATTATCAGATAAAGCTTGAAATAGAAAAAGCGGAAAAGATCAGATTAGAATCAGATCTTAGGAAGATGGAGCTGTCGTATGCTGATGATACTACCCGCCTGGCTTCAATGGGACGAGATTATGAGATTTCAAAAAGAGAATACGAACGTAAGTTGGATTTGAAGTCAAAAAATGCAGCATCGATATCAGATGTTGACACTGCTGAGCAGGCTAAAGCTCAAAAAGAGAATTCTTATCTGTTGTTAAAAAATGTCGTTGACAGCTATCCGATGCAGCTGGATTCACAAAAGGCTCAAGTGAGCCGTGCCCAGGCCTTAATTGAGCAGGCACGACTCAATCTTGACCGCTGTGTTATTAATGCTCCATATAAGGGAAGGATTACATTTGAGAATGTTGAGGTCGGGGCTTTAATCAATTCGGGCGTCAAACTTGTATCAATTTCAGATGATAGTTCGCTGGAAATAGAGGTTTCCCTGAATGCAATGGATGCATTAAATCTTGGATTGAAACCATCAACAGATCCACAATCAAAGTACTGGATAGAAGGAGTGGAGAACATCAAAGCTAAAATAAGATGGGTTGAAGCAGATGGCGATAGTTTCTATGATGCTCGCGTTGATAGAATTGATAGTCTGGATGAATTAAGCCGAACGGTAAAGCTTGTTGTCAGTCCTGAATTATCATCACCTAATGCAGGAGAATTACCACTAACCGCGGGGATGTTCTGTAAAGTCGATCTGATGTCGTCAGAACCCCGTAAGTTAATAGAAATTCCTCGAGATGCCGTTCAGTTCGGAGGGAAAATATTTTCTGTAGATAAAGAATCGAACCGGCTCCACGAAAAAACGTATAAAACGAGCCATGGGACAAATGATAGCATATATATCAAATCAGGTTTAAGTGATGGCGATATGATCGTGACTTCGAAACTTCCATTTGAGTTGATTGAAGGGCTAAAAGTAAGCATTGTAAATTCAGAAGATTCTGAATAAGGAGTATGCAATGAAACATATGCTGACAATGATCCTTAAGAACTCTGTATTTGCCAATATTCTGATGATGCTAATCCTAATCGCCGGAGTTTTTGGTTCCCTAAATATGGTAAGGGAATTATTCCCCCGATTTTCCATAGGCCGTATTATGGTCACCGTTCCTTTTCCCGGAGCTGATCCCGACGAAGTCGAAGAGGGGATTTGTATTAAACTGGAAGAAGCTCTGGAGGGAATTGAGGGGATTAAAAGAGTTGTAACACGGGCGCGAGAAGGTATTGGGACTGCAGAAATCGAGTGCTTTGAAAATGCTGAAATCCTCGAAGTAAAGGATGAAGTTACTAATAATATTGATTCGATTGCGACTTTCCCGAAGGATTCTGAACAACCGATAATAAATGAACTGAAATTCCCGGCCGAAGTATGTTCTCTTGCGTTGTGGGGGGATGTGCCCGAATATCAGTTGAAAGAGCTTGCTGAGGATATCAAAGAAGACCTGACCGCAATTGATGGAATAACACATGTGGAGGTTAGTGGAACCCGTGAATATGAGATCAGCATAGATGTGTCGGAGGTTATGCTTCGAAAATACGACCTCACTTTCGGTGATATAAACAGGGCTGTTTCTGCTAATACAGTTACAATGCCCGGTGGTTCAATAAGAACTGAGATCGAGAATTTCCGTATCAGAACCAAGGGGCGGAAATATATGTCTGAGGAGTTCGAGCAGATTCCTATTATAACCAGAACAGACGGGACGGCGGTGAG
>JAUVCU010000253.1 GCA_030590715.1 Lentisphaeria bacterium | reverse complement strand
AGCCTGGTAGATTGCGTCGTAACGCTTCTTCAGGATATCAGTGTTACCCATAGTATATGGCTGACCACCACCATTCAGACATCCACCAGGACAAGCCATGATTTCAATCGCATGGTAATCAGCTTCACCAGCACGGATCTTCTCAAGAAGAGTACGAGCATGACCAAGAGATGATGCAACAGCAGCCTTAAGCTTAAGGTCACCGATCTCAATGGTAGCTTCACGGATACCGCTCATTCCACGAACAGCTTTGAAGTCGATCTGCTCAAGGCTTTCACCAGTGATCCAGTCAGCAGCAGTACGAAGTGCAGCTTCAAGAACACCACCAGTAGCTCCGAAGATTACGGCAGCACCTGATGATTCACCAAGTGGATTGTCGAACTCTTCGTCTTCAATCTCAGCGAAAAGGATACCAGATTCTTTAATCATCTTAGCAAGTTCACGAGTAGAGATAACAAGATCTACATCTTGGTCCCCATCAGTTCCAAGCTCATCACGGTCTGCTTCATATTTCTTAGCAAGACAAGGCATAACTGAAACAACAGTCATATCTTTGCGGTCAATACCTTTGTTTTCAGCATAGTAAGACTTAGCAATAGCACCAAACATCTGTTGTGGTGAACGCGCAGTCGATGGGATGTTAAGCATGTCAGGGAACTGGTGTTCGAAGAACTTAACCCATCCAGGACAGCATGATGTAAGGATTGGTAGGTTTTTACCAGTCGTAACACGATCAATCAGCTCTGTTGCCTCTTCCATAATAGTCAAGTCAGCAGCGAAGTCTGTATCGAATACAGCATCGAAACCAAGAGCACGAAGAGCAGCAGCTAGCTTACCAGTAGCAATTGTACCTGGAGCCATTCCGAACTCTTCACCGATCGCAATACGAACAGCTGGAGCAACCTGAACAACAACGTGTTTGTCTTTCTTGTTCAGTTCTTTCCATACTTGGTATGTGTTATCCATTGAAGTAAGAGCTCCAACCGGACAAGCAGTTACACATTGACCACAGAACGTACATTTTGTATCAGCAAGTGGACGATTAAGTGATGGAGCAACAACTGCCTCAAATCCACGATTGATTCCAGAAAGGATACCAACAGTCTGCATGTCGTTACAAGCGAACTCACAACGGCGACACATAATACATTTGTTTAGGTCACGAACGATAGACTGGTTCGCGATATCAATTTCGTATGTAGACTCTTCACCTTTGTAACGAACATTGTGAAGACCCATGTCATTTGCAAGGGACTGAAGCTCACACTTCATGTTCTTTTCACAAGTAAGACAGTCTTTCGGGTGATCCGAAAGAAGCAGGTCCAGAACGGTACGACGAGCGTTGATCGCGTCGATAGTATTAGTCTTTACAACCATACCTTCAGTGGCTGGAGTACAGCAAGAAGGAGCTAGGTTAGGACGACCTTCAACTTCAACAACACAGATACGGCATGAACCACATACGTGCTCAGCGTCGAAACAGTCCATGTCCAAGTGACATAGTGTAGGGATTTTAACCCCAGCCTTTTTAGCAGCCTGAAGGATCGTTGATCCTTTCGCGACTTCTACGACTTTTTTATTTATAGTAAGATTCATCATTTGATTATTACTCCTGATTACATCTTGTAGATAGCATTAAAGTTACAAGCGTCGAAACATGCTCCACACTTGATACATTCGTCTTGGCGGATTGTGTGCTTCTCTTTCTTAGCTCCGTCAATACAGTCAACCGGACACTTACGAGCACAAAGAGTACATCCGATACAAGCGTCGTTGATAACGTATTTAGTCAGTTTTTCACAAACTCCAGCAGGACAAGTACCGTCAACTACATGAGCTTCGTACTCTTCACGGAAGTACTTAAGAGTAGAAAGAACCGGGTTAGGAGATGTTTGTCCAAGACCACATAGAGATGTTTTCTTGATATTGTGAGCAAGATCTTCAAGCTTATCAAGAGTCTCAAGAGTACCACGACCCTCTGTGATGTCAGTAAGCATTTCATGCAGACGCTTATTACCGATACGACATGGAGTACATTTACCACACGACTCGTGAAGCGTAAAGCTTAGGAAGAATTTAGCAACGTCAACCATACAAGTTGTATCGTTCATTACTACAAGACCACCAGAACCAACCATTGCTCCAACCTCTTTAAGAGAGTCAAAGTCAAGTGGAATATCAGCCATTTCAGCCGTAAGACATCCACCAGAAGGTCCGCCAATCTGAACAGCTTTGAACTCGCCACCAGTAAGGTTATTATCATTATCGATAATTCCACCACCGATGTTATAAACGATTTCGCGCAGCGTTGATCCGAAAGGAACCTCGATAAGACCAGTATTAGCTACGTGACCAGTAAGCGCGAATGTTTTAGTACCCGGAGAACTTTCTGTTCCAACCGATTTGAAGCTTTCAGGACCATTAAGAATGATGTAGGGAACTACAGAAAGAGTCTCAACATTGTTAATAGTAGTTGGTTTACCCCAAAGACCTTTTTCCGCAGGGAATGGAGGTTTTGGAACAGGCTCACCACGTTTACCTTCGATAGAAGCGATAAGAGCAGTCTCTTCACCACAAACAAAAGCACCAGCACCTTCCATCACAGTAATTGTGAAAGATTTACCAGAACCGAAGATGTTATCTCCAAGAATTCCAGCGGCAACGGCGTCTTCTACAGCTTTTTCCATACGCTTAACAGCAAGTGGGTATTCTGCACGAACATAAACATAACCTTCAGTACCTTCGATAGCTTTAGCAGCGATCATCATACCTTCGATAACTGAATGCGGATTACCTTCCATTACAGAACGGTCCATGAATGCACCAGGGTCACCCTCGTCTCCGTTACAGATAACGTATTTTGTCTCGTTTTTGTATGGAAGAGTAAATTTCCATTTCAGACCAGTAGGAAATCCACCACCACCACGTCCACGAAGACCAGAAGCAAGCATATCTTCACAAACTTCTTCCGAAGTCATTTCCGTGAACACTTTGCGAGCTGCTTTATAACCGTCTTTGGCGATATACTCGTTGATATCTTCCGGATCAATAAGGCTGTTACGAAGAACAATACGCTGTTGAGCCGCGTAGAACTTAACGTCGTCTTGACCTTTCTGAACTTCTTTAGTATTTGGATCAACATAAAGAAGGCGGTCTACAGCTTCACCTTTTACCAGCGCGTCTACAATGTCAGTTGCGTCATCTTCTGTTACTTTCACGTAAAGAATGTCCGCGTTTTCAACTCGAACAAGAGGACCCATCTGACAGAATCCCTGACATCCACTCTTTGAAACATATACAGTGTTTGCCGGATCCATATCCGATTTTGCGCTTTCTTGTTTCTCAAGAACGATTTCAGCGTTAATTCCCGCTTCTTCAATTTTTGCAGCGATAGCGTCGCGAATTTTTAGTGCGCCCTGAGCCACACATCCCGTTCCAGCACAAAGAACGATACGCTCTTTTAGAGCCCCGTTTACAGCATCAAATTCTTTCGCTGTGCTTTCAAGATTAATAGTAGTCATCTTTTTATAATCTCCCGAACGCTTATGCGTTTTCTTTTTTCAGAATAGCGTTCACAAGTGAGATTGCTTTATCAGCATCTACTTGACCGTGAACATCTTCATTAATAAGGATAACTGGTGCAAGACCACATGCTCCAACACAACTAACTTTCTCAAGTGTGAAAAGCATATCTTCAGTTGTTTCCTGACCGTCTTCAAGAGCAAGCTTTTCAAAAAGCTTACTAAACACAACAGCAGATCCTCTAACGTGGCATGCTGTTCCAGCACATA
>JAUVCU010000320.1 GCA_030590715.1 Lentisphaeria bacterium | reverse complement strand
CAGAAGGCAATGTCTTGAAATAACAGATTTTTGCCCCCTCCCCAGGCTCTCTCCTCGCTACAACCTCAATTTTTACACCTGTGTTTTCGCTGTATTTCACTGTGTTGACTGATACGTTCAATTACCATATGAAGTAAGAGTTTGCATTTTTATTGCTAAAATAAATTGGACTCTGCTTAGGATTAAACTTTGAAAGTTTCGAAGTAGCCATGAAAAAGTTATTCGAATTACAGAAGATAACTTGAACCTATTCTGATTAACTACAGAATCTCTTTCCAGACATCAGCATATCGCCAATGACCGAAAGACAGAAAACTACCGCTCTGGTTGGCCTTGTATTTTGCTTGCTTTCCAGTGTCTTTCTCTTCCAAGGGTACAGATACTATACTGCGCACATCGAAGATGTCATTGCCGTTACTGAGGATAAGTTCAACACAGTTATACATTCCGTACAGAACTTATCGTTCACTCCCTACTCGAATCGGATCAAAAATCTGCTGTTGACCTCTCCGCGTCTCATTACTGCCTTTGCTGAGCGGGACCGTGAGCTACTCTACCAAAGAGCGTTACCTAAGTTTAATGCTTTGAAGCGTGAGAATCTCTTGTTTCAAGTAATGCACTTTCATCTTCCAGAAGGTAAATCTTTTCTGCGAATGCATGCCCCGGATTTTCACGGCGACGATTTAACCACCATTCGACCAATTGTCGACATCGTTCACAAGGAGAAGGTAGCACATACTGGCTTTGAAATCGGTAGGTATGGACCCTTTTACCGGATTGTTCACCCTGTCTTTCATCAGGAACAGTATGTCGGTGCTATTGAATTCGGCATCAAGACCCAGCAGCTGCTTGATGTAATAAAAAGTAATATTGACGCTCCAGTTACATCATATTTTCGGGAAGATCTTCTTCAGAAAGCGACACATTTTCAGAGTAATAAGTGGCTATCCTTTGGCGATTTTTGCCTGCTCACTCATGAACAGGATATCTTTTCAGACCTGCCGGACTCTCTGCAATTAAGTGACGACGCTCAGCGCCTTATTATTGGGAATCGCACTTTTACTCTCCATCTGCACCCTCAATTCGTTAATTTCCAGAACAAGCCTATTGGTGGCATTGTTGTTTTACAAGACATAACGGAGATGCTTAGTCAAAAGCATGGTTTTTTGTGGAAATCCAGTTTGTTCATTCTGGTGCTTTTGGTCGTTGCCTTTATGGCGCTTTATCTTGGATTCGGCAATATCATGCGTTCCCTTGAGAACAGTGTCGCTCGGTTAACAGACGCTGAAAAGAATGCGTACCGTGCGAAAAGAGAGTGGGAGCGCACCGTTGATGCCACACCTGATTTAGTTAGCATTTTAGATAAAAACTTTAATATCATCCGTACTAACAAATCATTGCCAGAGATGCTTGGGGTCTCCATGCAAGAGATCCTTGGAAGTCCTTGTTACCATATTTATTGCAACAAAGAGGAACCACCTGAGAGTTGCCCCTATCGTTCTCTTCTGCGTGATAAAAAAACATGCCGTAATGAAATATATTATGAAAAATTACAATATTATTTTGACGTAATTGTCTCACCCATATTTGATGAGGAAGGTATCTTCATCGGAGCAGTTCATATATCCCGTAATATCACCGAGCGTAAATTACTGGAGCAGGAAGTGGATGAGAGTCAGCATTATCTTACAGCCATTCTGGAAGCGTCGGCTAATACTGCTATTGTCGCTACAGACACTGATTTACAGGTTAAATATTGCAACCGGGAAACAGAGAATTTATTTGGTTTGCCTCTAGATACAATCATGGGATGTTCTGTTTTAGATATCCATGATCGCTTAGGTGATGGGCCATCGCTGCGTATGCATGAAGCAATGGAACAGGTTAAGCGTTACGGTTACTATCAATTTTTTATACAGCGCAATGAATGTCTTCTAGATGCACAAATATCAAGAATAAATCTCCAAGACTCTGATGGTAGCGACGGTATGCTTCTGCTTGCACGAGATGTCACGAAGCAAAAACAAATGGAAAAGAAGCTGTTGCAGGCTGAGAAACTGGAGGCTGTCGGTCTCTTAGCAGGTGGCGTTGCTCACGATCTGAACAATATGTTGTCAGGGGTTATTGGTTATTCGGAACTCATGCTGCTTAATCTCCAACAGGACAGTGATCTGCGTGGCCCCCTGTCCCGGATTCTAAAATCCGCAAAACGTGCTGCTGCGGTAGTGGCTGACTTGTTGACCCTCGCCCGAGGAACTGCCAAGAATAAAGAGATTGTTTCTTTGAACGACCTGATCCGGGAATATCTTGATATGCCTGACTTTATAAGGCTTAACGCCGAACATCCAAATATTGATATTCATGTTGAACTTGCAACTGAGTGTTGGGATTGTCACTTTTCTTCGACTCATATCGCCAAGATTTTAATGAATCTAATAATTAATGCAATCGAGGCTATTGATGGGAATGGGAAGGTAAATATCTCAACCAGAAATCAGAGTCGAAGACCGCAAGGGGCTGGAGATTCAGTGCAAGGGAGTAAGTTTGTCGTATTAGAAGTGATGGATACTGGTCCCGGGATTACCGACGAGTCCTTACAACATATTTTTGAGCCTTATTATTCAACTAAAAAGATGGGGCGCAGTGGATCCGGGTTGGGGTTGGCTGTTGTCTGGAATGCGGTAAAAGAGCATAGCGGTTTAGTCACGGTAGACAGCAGTAGTAATGGAACTGTTTTCACAGTCTATCTTCCAGCCTGTGATGAAAAAATCACTCGTGAGAAGAAGGATAATGAAGGAAATTCTCTTGATAACTTGAAGGGGAGCGGCACGATTTTAGTTGTTGATGACGACAAAGTGCTTAGGCACATCGCTTCAGAGATACTTTCTACTTTGGGATACACCGTGCATACTATGAAATCCGGTGAA
>JAUVCU010000361.1 GCA_030590715.1 Lentisphaeria bacterium | reverse complement strand
GACAGGTGAACTCAAGGGCGAATCAAACTACATCGACGGAATGATAGACGGGTCTACCAAACTTTATTACCGCTCTGGAATGCTGCAGATGGAAATGCTTTTTGAAAGAGGTGTTCCTGTAGGCCAGCAAAAAATATTTTATGAATCGGGTAAACTACAAACAGAAGTGTTTTATCGTGGTGGAGTGAAAGACGGCTTGATCAAAAGCTATTATGAATCGGGCAAACTGAGTATGACCGGTACGTATTCCAATGGAAAAGAAAACGGCGAGTTCATAACGTATTATGAATCAGGCCGCATCAAAAAGAAGAAAATGTTCGTTTACGGACGAATACTTTCCAAAAATAAGTGACCTTCGTTTTTATTGTTAGTGAACCACTAATTCACACCAAGATACACTAATCATTTATTTTGATACGATTGCATGCCTGTCTGCCATTAGTGTGAATTCGCGTTTATTTGTGGTTCTCAAAGTAGTTCAACTTAGATTACTGGTAGTGAAAACGTAATATCTTCTTTGGCTTCCTCTATCAGTTTCACGTTGTTCCAGCCCTTGCTTTTCAAAAACTCAACCAGTTCTTCAATAAGACACTCAGGCGCGGATGCTCCCGCACTGATCCCAATATTGGTCGCATTCTGATACATTTCCGGCTTCAGTTCGGCCACTGAGTTTATCAGATAGGCATTGGTGTCGTTCTTTAGCGCAACTTCTCTCAAACGGTTTGAGTTTGAGCTCTTTATTGAACCTATAATAAAAATGGTATCGCTGAAGCCTGACATGGTTTTTACCGCATTCTGTCTGTTCTGAGTCGCATAACAGATATCTTTGTCTCCTTCAATATCGGGAAAACGCTCTTTGAGTGTGGCAATAATCTCTCTCGTGTCATCGTCACTCAACGTTGTCTGCGTCAGAATTGCCTTCTTGCAGTCTGCCGGCAGCTCTATTGTCTTCGCGTCCTTTAAGTCCTCGATCACGTAGATAGGAGTCGTCACCTGACCCAGCGTCCCAATAACTTCAGGATGTTTTTTGTGCCCGACAAGAAGTACCAGATATCCCAGGTCGGAAAGCTTGGCCGCCTTGTGATGGATCTTTTTAACTAGTGGGCAGGTTGCATCAAATGTCTTAATCGAATTCTCTATAGTGTCGTTTTCAACTTTTTTACACACGCCGTGCGCACTGAAAATCAAGTTTGATCCCGTAGGAACTTCCGAAATATCGTGGATAAAAATAACTCCCTGTTTTTTGAAAGAATCAACCACGTAGTCGTTGTGGACTATCTCGTTCAAAACGTATAAAGGTGCGCCGTAAACTTCCAGCGCTTTATCTACTATATCTATTGCTCGTTTTACTCCCGCGCAAAATCCTCTCGGGTTTGCAAGGTAAATGTGCTTGCCATCATTATTCATAATTGCAGTATCTGTTTAGTGTTCTTCTTTTTATAGATTGGTAAAATGCCGTTCCTTTTGAGAATGTAAAGCGTTAGCTCCGTATCTACTCATACATACTTAACGTAGACAGAGCTGATAAAAAGGCAGATCTGCTTTGATTCTTGTGAATCAGCCCTAAGATTAACAGCAAATGAAAAGTACTTAATGCAATACTGAATTTATTCCTAAGGAAAAAATACTAATGAACAATCCGGCACTCATCGCTGTAATTGCTTTTTTGATAACACTCCCGATTCTTGTTGCTGTGTATTACAAGTTGAAATCGAAGCGGCGGCAGGAGATGCTCCAGTCTGAATTTTCCTCGGAATGGAGCGATTATCTGATCAAAAGAGTCCCTATTTATGTAAAGCTGCCGGACTACCTCAAAGAACAATTGCATGGACTGATCAATGTCTTTATTGATGAAATTGAGTTTGTGGGCTGTAGCGGGCTTGAAATTACCGATGAGATCAAGGTAACGGTCGCTGGCCAGGCATGTATTCTTTTATTGAACCGGGAAACCAGCTTTTACAATGGGCTTAACACTGTTTACATATACCCTCACACGTACGTGAAGGGAAATAAATCATCTCGAGATGGTAAAGTTATTTCAGAGCAGACGATCGCGTGTGAAGGTGAAGCCTGGCAGCATGGACCTATCGTTCTGACATGGGATAACATTGTTCATGGTGCAAGTGATATTCGCGATGGCCACAATGTGGTGTTCCATGAATTCGCTCATAAACTGGACCAGGAGTCCGGCCGCGGAAATGGCACGCCGATTCTCGAACAGTCTACTCAATACCTTGCATGGGGAAGGATTCTTGGAGAAGAATACAAAGAGCTGTGTGATAAAACAAAACAACGCAAAGAGAGTGTTATGGACGCCTATGGTGCGACGAACGAGGCTGAATTTTTTGCCGTTGCGACTGAAACTTTTTTTGAGAAACCGCGTCAGCTTTTTGTCCAGCACGAAGAGCTCTACGAAGTCCTTAAGGATTACTACAAACTCGATCCCCTTATGTGGTAGGTAAGTATATACGCAAAATAAAACTAGAATTTATCTAATTTAGCTATATTG
>JAUVCU010000050.1 GCA_030590715.1 Lentisphaeria bacterium | reverse complement strand
CCATGAGAGAAGCCTTTTGCTCTTTAATTCACTTTATAAGATTCGTGAAGAAAATAGATTTAAACAGAACTATTTACAAAGCACCCACAGGCTTTTATCAGATAAATTATGGCAGGACAGTAACACCATTGACTTCGACCCGCTATCATTGCTTTTCTACACTCCTTAATCCATAAGAAAAACTAATAAATAGCCAGAAAAGAGACAAATTAACTTTGACTTTACATTCCCGCAAACTTATTTTGTATACAGATAATCGACAACGACTTACACAAACCATCGAAGTATCATTACCAAAAAGCAGTACACTATTTAAAATTGATTTACTATTGCAGTACCTATTTATAAATTTCAATATGGGGAGGTAGCATGGAATTTGGATCGAGTAAATACATTGAACGACTACTTTGGCTAATCAGGAACCGCGAAGACAGTTGCGACCACTGCTCACATGCGTGCAAGGACACAGCATATGGAGGTGAAGAATTTCACTATTGCACAGAAGCCGAATGTATTTTTGAGTTAAATCTTCATAGTCACTAACGCCAACTTTTAGCTGGCTGATGGGGATATAGCCAGCTAAACCTCCCGCAAATTCAATTACTCCTATTTGAATGTCTCCTCTAACCGACAATATTGCTCACAAACAACAAAAAGATTTCTGAGGCATGTTACGTGAGTTTAGACCATACAAAATTAGAACAACTGCAAAACACATTATCACGGAAGCAGCACCACAACTCTGCGATAAATGACGAACTAATCTTTTCTCACTTGAAACTCACGACGCGTTCTATTTCTGAAATCTTAGAATCAGCATTCAGCAAAAAATCTTCCAAAAAGCATATTGAGATTCTAGGACTGTTTCAGGCAATTAAAATCCAGCAGAACTGCATAAAACAACTATTCAAGACCTTCGTCAATCCAAAAGGTTTTCGAAATAGAGGGAACTGGAAGACATTGATTGAGCTCAATAACTTAATGACAGGAAAAATAGTTGATAACGCTTTTTTAAGTAAAATCTTTTTTGAAAGTTCCGACTTGAGCCACTTCGATTTTGAAATTACTGATACCGGAACAAACCAAACAGAACGCCATACACTTGATCTGAATCAGATAATAGAAGGCTACACGCTTGAAGCAAACAAGAAAATAGATGTTGTAATCTCAAAATTGACCTGATCACCACTATCTCTTAAATTTTTCAAAGCAATCAATTTTCTAATCTCCCCCCTTGCCAACTCATTATTTTTACTTACCTATTAGGCAGAAAAGACAAAAACTAAATATCGATGCATTTAGTGATGAATGTGCAGATAAGTTAAATTGTGGTTAAGAAAAGGACATGAGGGAATGAGGAAGTTGAAAGCGGTACTACCAATCCTGCTGATAGCAATCGGCGGTATATTTTATATGAAAGGAAAAAAGAATATTATGACCCCGTCAAATATCAACGTATTTTCAAGGCACTTACGAATAGACCTAACCTGGGATGAAAAAGGGCCCGACTACTCCTACGAATCACAGCCAGCATGGGAGCGAGAGGATACTCTGCTCACGAACCGGGCGAACACGATTACGGGATGATCGCCCCGACCGCCGCAATGTCATCCTACCCTTACGCTCCGAAAGAGTCACTAAAGATGATGAAATACCTGTATAAAAATCACGGCAAAGAACTGTGGGGCGAATTCGGTTTTTACGACTCGTTCAACCTGCAGAAATACTACATAGCACATAGTTTTCTCGGAATTGATGTGGGCCCGATCGCACCTATGATTGAAAATTCACGCTCTAGTTTCTGTTGTGACACATTCATGAAAGCTCCTGAAATCCAGAACATTCTCAAATTGACAGAAAAGTAAGAAAGCAAAAAAAAGAACGGCACAGTAAAATGCCGTTCTTTTTTTTATATCTGAAGTACTACTCAGAATAAAACTTCTTCAGTACCTCGGTCATATAATAATGATCGTAAACACCAGCTGTCTCGCGGATGCTGTGCATAGCCCACATTGGATTCCCCACATCGACCGATTTTACGCCCAAAGCCGCAGCGCACATCGGACCGATCGTACTTCCCGACGGCATATCCGAACGGTTAATCATTTTCTGATACGGCACATTGATCGACTCACACAGTGAAGCAAAATAATTTGCAGACTCTGCAGTGGTCGTGTAGCGCTGCATCGCACTCATTTTTATAACCGGCCCTTCATTGATTTCCGGAGCATGCAATTTGTCGTGCTTACTCGAAAAGTTAGGATGTATGGCATGAGCCCCATCAGCGGAGATCATAAATGAATTTGCGATAGCTCTAAAGAAGTCCTCTTTATCTCCCCCGAGTACATACACAATTCTTTCCAGCAGGTGCTTCACAAAACTAGAATCGGCCCCTTGCGGCGTCTGACTTCCGATCTCTTCATGATCAAAGAATACCCCGACCGCAGTTGTATCACTTTCGTCCGACTCGCACAGACTCACTGCAATCGAATGACACATTGCAAGGTTATCAATTCTGCCTGAAGAGATCATTAACTCGTCAATACCGATAAACTCACCACCGTTGTAGTCGTAAAGGAAAAGATCCATCTCTCCGATCTGATCAATTTCTACGTCGAACTGTTCAGCCACAAGACCTTTCAGGATATCGTCCTCGTCTTCTCCAACACAACCTAAAATCGCCGGCAAATGCTCCTGTCGATTCAGTTCAAAACCTTTATTTACATCACGGTTAAGGTGAATTGCCAGATTTGGAATAGTCGCAACCGGATCGCAGATGTTAACCAGCTTCCCGACATATTTTCCATCCTCGTCACTCACCATCACTTTACCGGCGATTCCCAGACTGCGGTCCAGCCAAGTATTCAGGATAGGCCCGCCATATACTTCCACGCCAACTTTAACACACCCGTTCACTGCTTGTTCTGAATCGACTTTAAGCTTTAAAGACGGACTGTCTGTATGAGCTCCGATAATATTGAATCCAGCTTCTGCCACGGGCTTGTTCCCTACCCTGAAGGCGACAACAGCTGACGAGTCGCGAACAACAAAGTAGCCCTTACCCGGCTCAAGAGACCACGAATCTGACTCACTCAATTCAACAAACCCGCGTTCCGACAACATGTGTTTAATAGTATCTCCCGCATGGTACGACGTCGGAGATTCATTTATAAAATGAATAAGATCATCAGCCAGCTCTACCACTTCTCTTTCAATATCTTCCATAAGACGTCCCTCTATAAGTACTTGTAGTAAGCCATATAGGCTTTGTATGTATGATAAATATCAGCTTTGGATGCAACTTCAAAAGGAGAATGCATCGACAGCAATGCTGTCCCGCAGTCTACCACATCCATTCCGTAACGCGCAAGGTGATATGCGATAGTTCCCCCACCCCCCTGATCTACTTTCCCCAGCTCCGTCGTCTGCCATTTCACGCCGTCTTTGTTAAATGCATTTCGTACTTCCGCCACAAATTCGGCATGGGCTTCGTTGGATCCGCTCTTACCACGTGACCCGGTAAATTTAGTCAGGCAAACTCCATATCCCATTTTAGCAGAGTTCATCGGTTCCATAACACTTTTCCACTCTGGATCAATTCCGGCATTCACGTCCGACGACAAAAACTTGGAGTTTTCCAACGCTTTAATAAGTCTATTATAATCGCCCTTCCCGTAAAGGTTAATGATATCGTTTACCATTCTTTCAATAAGGTTGGAGTTGGCTCCACTGTTCCCCATCGACCCGATCTCTTCCTTGTCAAAAAAGACCATCATCATATTTTTGCTGGTTTCTGCCTTCTCAACATCAAAGATAGCGCGCATTCCCAGATACGAACAGATCCGATCGTCCTGACCGTGGCCACCGACAAAGCTTCTGTCAAAACCGATATCACGAGCCTTCCCTGCCGGAACCAGATGAATTTCCGCACTGACAAAATCTTCTTCAACTATCCCGTATTTCTCATAAAGCTCATTGAGAATACTAAGCTTGATAGAATTCTTTTCGCTTTTGAACTTAAAAGGGATCGATCCTACAAGAATATTCAGCTGCTCACCTTCGATCACAGTAGTCGCTGATTTTTTATTCTGATCCTGAGACAAGTGCGGCAGAAGGTCGTTGATGGTAAATACGGGGTCGTCTTCATGTTCTCCAATATTTATCTCAACTTTACGTCCATCCTGGCAAATAATGACTCCGTGCATTGCAAGTGGTCGCGTTACCCACTGGTACTTCTTGATTCCACCATAATAGTGGGTCTTCATATAGGCCATATCTTCGGATTCGTAAAGCGGATAACCTTTCAAGTCGATACGTGGTACGTCAATATGCGCACCGTTCATTAGAAAACCTTCTTCAAAGCTTTCCGGATCATTCACGTAAACCAGAGCTCCACACACCCCGTCATAGCTCATAAACAGCTTGCGGTCTTCTTTAGTTGCGTTCTCTATATTCACAAAACCGTGCTCTTCCGCGGCTTTCTCAATGGTATTGATCGCTTCGCGTTCTGTTTTGCTGCAGTCCAAAAACTTTTTATATTCAGCAGAAAGCTCAAAGATCTCTTTATTTTCTGCGTCCTCTATTCCTTCCCAGCACGACTCCTTTTTGAAAAGGAGTTTATCACCCAATTTTTCTAATTCGCTCTTCTTGCTCTTTCCGGGCATATCTAAAACCTCATGGTTATTTTTTATCATCAAATCATTCGATTTCCCAGTTTAAACAGCAAAACCTTTTATTTGATCTCTCTAAGCACAAATATACTCTAAAATTGAACTTAACTGTCGCAAATGGGAAATCGAGTCAAATCAAAGCATTCTACTGTACACGCACGCCTGAAAAATAAAAAACCATTAAGCAGTAAACAGTGTGCTAATGGGCATTATACTTTATCGAATAAAAAAAGAGCCTTGAGGAATTTCGTCCCCAAGGCTCGTATTGAATCTAATAGCAGCTTCTAAACGACCATTTTCTTCATAAGTTCATCTGTTTGAACGAACTCTTTAAGCTTGGCGATTTTCCCAGCCTCTGAAAGGATCGAATAAAAGTTGTCTTTCACACTTGGAGCAAGATCAATTGCCGCAAAGAAATCCTTTTTTGACAACGGCTTTTGAGCGACAAAATCAATAAAACCGGTATCGAGAAAAACCTTCTTTATCACATCATGCTTGTACTCCTGAAGCCAGCTGATCGCATACGTAGCCACACCTACCTGAAGTCCGTGCAGAGTAGAATTTTCTGCGACCTTATCATAAGCATGAGAGATCAAATGCTCACTCCCACTCGACGGACGGCTCGACTGACCTATTTCCATCGCCGTTCCGTTCATCACAAGCGAACCGGAAACAAGGCG
The DNA here is from genome assembly GCA_030590715.1 of Lentisphaeria bacterium. Classification (GTDB taxonomy): domain Bacteria; phylum Verrucomicrobiota; class Lentisphaeria; order Victivallales; family JAUVCU01; genus JAUVCU01. The sequence continues at coordinate 3,145 of JAUVCU010000050.1, read as the reverse complement.
CAGCAGCTCAATGTCGCGAATGTCTTTATTGCCGTAGTTGATAAAGTTCTCAACCGCATTCAGCGAGATCAGCGCGGCAAAGTCATTTATCGGTTTGTTCTCCTGACGCGCAGCCAGCTTCCAGTCAAAAACCGCGGTAATATTCGACATAAGATCTCCGATCCCCGAATAGATAAACGCCTCCGGGCACTTCTGGATAATTGCTGTATCAACAATCACACCATCCGGCATTTTGGCTTTCAGACTTTTGCGCGATCCATTTACATACAGCGACGACATCGGCGAAGAAAATCCATCGTTCGAAATCGAGGTCGGCACAGAGATAACCGGCAGACGACTGACAAATGCAAGGTATTTACAAAAATCAATCACCTTCCCGCCGCCGATTGCGACGATCGCCTGTACATCTTTCGGCATATCAAATGTCATCGAATACACTTCCTGAACATCATTGTTCACAATAGTCTTCTCAATTCCGACTTGAATCTCTGATGAGTCCAGTGAAATATCTACCGGTTCACCAAACATATCTTTTATCCCTTCTCCGTAAAACAAAGCTATCTTGTTCATTGATTCTTTACGGAGATACTTACCGATTTTGTATAACGCTTTCGGCTTGATTCTCAAAAGTGAAGGTACTGAGATTTCCATGATTATTCCTCCTTAGCCTTACCTAACGCATCAAGGTCAATATGACCAATGTTTTCAACCACATAATTCGGACGATACGGAAAATGTGCCAAAGTATCTTTGTCTGAAACGCCTGACATTACCAGCGCCGTTTTCATCCCGGCTTCAAGCCCACCTATAATATCAGTATCCATTCGGTCACCGATCATCAATGTTTCTTCCGCACGTGTTCCTAAAGTGTTCTTCGCAATCGTCATCATCAGCGCGTTTGGCTTGCCGATATAAAATGCCTTCTTACCTGTCGCCACTTCAATCGGAGCCAGCAGAGCCCCACAGGCCGGTTCAAAACCATCTTCAACCGGGTCAACAATGTCAGGATTTGTCCCGATAAGCTTTGCTCCGTTATTCACAAATCTCACTGCTTTGCGGATCATGTCATAGCTGAAGTTTGAAGTCTTTCCTACAACAACGTAATCGGGATCTGTTTCCGAAATCGAGAATCCGGCTCGATACAACTCGTTCATCAGCCCGGCCCCTCCAATTGCATAGATCGTCGCACCCGGCTTCTGGTCTTTCAGAAAAGATGCCGTTGCCATCGCAGCCGTGATAAAGTTATCCTCTTCGATCCCTGTTATTCCCAGCTGTTCAAGTTTGCGCTGTAGGTCCAATGCACTCTTCTCTGAATTGTTAGTGAGAAATAGGAAAGGAATCCCTCTCTCCTTCATCTGTTTTACAAATTCCTGTGCTCCAGGAATGATCTGCCTACCGCGGTAAATCACTCCATCCATATCTGAAAGTACACCTTTTATGGTCATAAAAACTCCTATTGCTGTTTATGATACATATTCAACCTCATTAACAATAAATCAATACCAATTGAATCATTTTTGAACGCAGATCCATTTCCACCCGTCAAGAACCCTCATTCCCACTTCTCAACCCTCCAAAACAAAACTCTTTATTTATCATTTTTATTCATTAATAGCAATTGTAAAAACCATCTCGGTTAAATATATTTTTACCGCTAATCTAATACGGCCATTAATAATCAATTAAAAGCAGGTTCATTATGAATAAAGAATGTAGTTGTACCAATTCTAAAGAAAGAGACGCGACTGACTTGATGCTATACCTAGGCGGCTTGTTTGATTTTGACAAAAAAGCGGATGTTTTAAATGTCTTTCATGACTGTGCTGCAGTAGTTAATCAGAGCATTGTAAAAGATGGAAAAGCAACACTTGAACTAATGATCTTTTTGATTCAACATGTGAAAGATGTTGAAGTCGGCAAAATCACAGAGATTTTTAATCTTTATCTTGAATGTGCCGCGTCTCTACACGTTGACGAAGCATTGACTATTGAAGACGAAATCGCAATTTAAATACGACTCGATAGCAAAAGCCCGCGAGCATCGCTCATGGGCTTTTTTTATGTCTATAGGTGTAACTACTCTTCAATCAGTTCAATATCTGAAGAACAAGCCGTATAAAGCCCTTCCAGCTCAAACAACACATCGGAGCTGACATCAGAAGCAGTCAACTCCCCCACCTCTGTTGAAGCATCATCAAGCTGACACCAGGTCAATTCCGGCGACAGCAACAATTCATCATATTTCAGGAACCGGCCCACATCTTTTAACGTAACAATCTCCGATCCCTCTGGTACGTCCAATTCAAGCTCTAAGGTAACTTTAAGTTTAGCCATAATAATTTCTATCCTATTAAAATAATCTATTTACACTTCAAGAGCATTGTAGAGCGGGCAGTTATCACAATCGATCTCCGCTCCACTTCTATATACTGAAAGTAATTTACGCGAATAGCCTGCAAGCTCACGTCGAACTTCACGTCGGCGTCCTTTTACCCGCGCTATCTTCATATTATCATATTCTGTCGTCTGATGACGCATCCATGCATTCACAGCCGCAGCTGCACGCTGTTCAAGCGGAATTCTTTCTGTTCTAGCTACCGTCCCGCTTCCGACAGGAGTCGCATGATCCGTTATCAACCGCGCCATCTTTTGCGCCAGTTCTGAATACTTCTGAACAAAATCAAGATGTTTTACAACAGCAGCAAAAAAATCATCAACATACACAGCCTGCTTTAGTTCGCGGCGCTTTAAGTCTGCGGCACGCTTTCGGGCATATTCTGGCTTTGAACGCTTATTCTCTATCATCGCTTTTGCCGATTCAATATTTTCAGCAGGAGCCCATACGCCGTCACTAAAAACTTTACGCCCCTTCTTCCGCTGAGCAGTCCAACTTGGGCCGAGCTTCTTAAGAGCTTTGGTTACCGCGGCATCTCCCGGAGGTAACAGACTCCATCCATCGGGAATATCTAGTCTCTTTCCTTCATCCGTAATCACATATCTCAAATTCTTATTCAGTGCCGATCGCACTGTCAGTGTTTGATTCTCCATAAAACAGTTCCCTTAAATCTATTTTCCGCCATAACCTACACGGATAAATGATTCCAACAACTCACAATGGAATACTGCTGGCCTCTCATTACATCAA
>JAUVCU010000103.1 GCA_030590715.1 Lentisphaeria bacterium | reverse complement strand
AATAATAAGTGATAATCTATATGTAAATGAATGGTGTTGAGAGTAAAGGAGTGTGTTGTTTGGTTATTCGCAGGGGGCTTTTACCGGTGCTTTAAAAGGGGGGCGGATTGGTAAGTTAGAGTCAGCCAATGGCGGAACGATCTTTATGGATGAGATCGGTGAGATGCCCAAGGATGTTCAGGCTAAACTACTTCGTGTTCTTGAAACCAGAACTCTGACCCGAGTCGGCGAAAATATTGAGCGGCCAATTAATATCAGGGTTATTTCCGCAACAAATAGAAACTTGCGGCCAAGAATTGCTGAGGGTGAGTTTAGGGAAGATCTTTATTATAGGATTGCGGTGAGTAATATCCGCCTTCCGGCTTTGCGTGATTCGAGAAGTGATATTCCCGCTTTGTTTAATCATTTTATAAATATCTATAATAACCAGATGAGAAAAGAGGTGAAGGAACCGTCTGTGGAACTTCTACAGCTTTTGATCAGTTATTCGTGGCGTGGAAATATCCGCGAACTTCGTAACGCTTCGGAGTATTGTGTCATGATGAACATCGGAGATGATGCTGTTATGCTTAAGCATTTGCCTGGAGAAATGCGTATGGCTTTACTTTACCCTGAGGCTGAAGATAATTCGGGGATGGATCCCTTGGCGCAGGAGCGCAAAAGTCTGAAGGAGAGTGAAGCTGATCTTATTAAGAAAGCTGTTGATATGGCAAATGGCGATGTGGGTGTTGCGGCGAAACAGCTCGGTATGAGCAGGGCGACGCTTTATAGAAGGATCAAAAAGCTGAAAGAGCAGGGGAGTTATCTTTAGTTCTTTTTGATTAAAGCTCATGTCGAGCTTTAATCAAAATTGAGTTTAGTTTGAAAGGATACTGAGTGCTTTCTGCAGTATGTCTTCGACATCGGCTAATTTTCCGGTCCCGACATCTCCGCATGCTACAATTCCTTCGGCAGGGCCGACAAAATGTACACCGCGTTTTTTGAGTTTTTCACAGTTTTCCTGAACTGCCGGGTGTCCCCACATTTTCGGGTTCATTGCCGGAGCAATCAAAACAGGGCCTGTGTGTGAAAGAGCAAAGGTTGTCAGTGCGTCATCAGCAATTCCATTAGCGTATTTGCCGATGAAGTTAGCTGTTGCAGGGGTTACGATAAGCAGTTCAGCGCGTTCCGAGAGTTCGATATGTCCCGGTTGCCAGTCGTTGATTTTCCATAGATCTGTGATTACCGGATTGTGCGACAGTGTAAAAAAAGTCTGCTCACCCACCAGTTTAAGTGCTGATTCAGTCATTAGGACAACTGATTCAACGTCGTGCTTGTTCAGTCTGCTGCAAAGGTCGGCGGCTTTATAGGCTGCGATCGATCCCGTGACCCCGAGTGCTATTGTGTGCTTAGGCATAAAAATCCGGTTTATTTATTCTCTTCGTTTTATTGCGCATCGTATATAGAAGTCCTTTCATGTTTGCCAGGCCTTGTTCTTTGTTGTGACAGACGATCAAGTGTTCGTATTCAGACCATGCTTCCAGCTCGCCTTTGGCGTTTTGTAGTCTGCGTTGAGCTGATTCCTCGCTTTCTGTTCCGCGTCCAAGAAGGCGTTGTTCAAGTTCTTCAAAGCTAGGAGGTGCAAAGAATACGTACTCGACGCATTTTTTCAGTTCGACGTCATTTTTGCATGCCTCTTTAATCAGTCTTGCTCCCTGTATGTCGATGTCAAGCAGGATGTCTTTGCCTTGCTGAGCTTTGCCCAAGATCTCGCTTTTAAGAGTTCCGTAGTAGTTACCGTGAACCTCAGCCCATTCGATAAATTCATCTGATTCGATTTTAGCTTTGAATTCATCTTTTGATATGAAGTGGTAGTTTATGCCGTTTACTTCGCCGTCGCGAGGCTCACGCGTTGTGCAGGAAACAGAGAATTCAAGATTGTTGTCTTCTGAAATTAGAATATTGCAGACTGTAGATTTCCCAGCTCCGCTCGGCCCGGAAAGAACAATTATCGCTCCTAGTCTGTCTGTCGTTTGTGTCATAACTTGCAACCTGTATTTAAATGTATCTGAAATTGTGCTCTCGCAGGAGCTCAATGTTTTATTTGAGAATAATAGATTTAAACCATTCTCGTGAAAAGAAGCTAAAAATACCAGTACTAAGACTAACCGCAAGCATCATTTGCAAACATTTTATTGTAAGTTCCTGCAGTGTAAGGTTGTTTGGAGGAGTTTTTGGATTGTATGTATAAAAAAAGAGCCGACTTAGAAAAGTCGGCTCTCATTCAGGAAATATTTGTATTACTTGTTAGCAAGCGTTACAACTACGGATTTACGAGGTCCGTCTCCTTTGCTGTCAGTCGTCACATCTTCGTCGTCGCGAAGAGTAATGTGGATAAGACGGCGGTCGTGAGCGTTCATCTCAGGAAGTGTTACTGCTTCTCCCCAGCGCTTCACTTCTTTGGCAGCGTCAAATGCTTGTTTTTTTAGAGCTTCTTCCTGTCCGCTGTCCTTGCTGCGGCCATTTCCTTTTTTGTCACCGCGTTTCTTCTCGCGTGGCTTGCGTGAGTAACCGTCAATGTCGATAAGTACTCGTGGGAAGTTCTCGTCTTTTTTCTGCATCATGCGGTTAACAAGTAGCTGCATGCTTTCCAGTGATTGACCTTTTCTTCCGATAATGCGTCCTGCCTCTTCTGATGATACAAGAATACCAATTTTAGAACCTTTCTGTTCGGCTCTGATTTCTGCTTCCAGTCCAAGGTAGTCAAGCATTGTCATTAGCGTTTTGCACGCCTCGTCCATTTGTACTGCGAAATTCGCGTCTTCGCTCATGTTCTTTCTCCTTTTGAGATTTTTCAGGTTTAGGCTTTTTTAGCCTCTTGCGGTTTGTTACCAAGTTTACGTGTTACAAGCATTTGTAGTATGCCCATGACGGAACTGATTGTCATGTATAGAGTTAAGCCAGACGGCATTCCGTACATGAAGATGATCATAATAACCGGCATCATCATCATCATGTTTTTTTGCATCGGATCGCCAGAACTTGGCATCATCTTTTGTTGAAGGAGCATCAATCCAGCCATGATAAGTACAAGCGGGTGAATTGGAAGTCCCATTACTGTTGCAATTACATCAGGTTGAGCAAGATCTGAAGCCCATAGGAAGCTTACGTTTCTTAGTTGAACTGCTGAATCAAGTCCTGAGTAAAAGGCCATGAATATAGGAATCTGCACAAGCATCGGCAGGCATCCGCCAACCGGGTTTACTTTGTGCGTTTTGTAGAGTTCCATTGTTTTCGTGCTGGCCAGTTGCTGGTTGTCTTTATATTTTTCTTTGATCTCTTTCATCAGCGGCGCAAGTTCCTGCATCTTTTTCATTGACGCAGTCCCTTTTGCAGTGATAGGCCAGAACAGGCAGCGGATAAGTATTGTAAGTGCAATAATTGCAATACCGTAGTTTCCGCAGAAATTCTGAACCATATTCAGAGCTTTGATAAGAAGCTTGGAAAGAACGTCCGGAGCAATTCCCGTGAAGTGCATTAGTTCTTCATCTTGTTCGCTGAAGTCGATAAGTCGGCTTAGCTCTTTGCTTCCCGCAAAGAATCTAAGGTCGAACGTTTTTGTCTCAGACGGTTTGATGATTTGTGTTCCGTAGTTTCCTGAAACACCATAGTTTGTAACTGTCCCGTGGGGGATCATTCCTGCTGCAAACGGTGTTGACGTTTCAAGAATCGTGATAAAAAACTTGTTGCTTACAGAAACCATAGTTGCGCTTTCTTTTGAAGCTTCAGGAAGAGAGTCGTCTCCAACTTTTTCATCTACAAGTTCTACTGTTGCTTTGCTTCTGTAGTCAATATAGCTTGAAGGAATTCTAACTTCTGAACCCGTCATCTCTTCAAGTGTTTTGATGTTTCCTGCGCTTACCAGCAGGTTGGGGATCAAAAGGTCAGTATCGCTTGTGTTTTTCACTGAAGCGCTATAGTCGATTGTGTAGTTGTCTTCAAGCTGCCAGTTTTGAGTAACTTGGAATGTTTGTTTTCCTTTTGTGAAGTTACGAGTAAGTGAAAGAGCATCTGCTGTTGCCTTTACTTGTGGGGCAGGCTTGATAAGTGTCCAGTCGCTTTGGTCGATTGAAAGAGCGCCTTTCTCTGCGTCTTTGAAAAACACGATGTTTTCCTGTTTGTCCGAATTTATGAAGTGTTCTTTTAGTGAAAAAGCTGCGATCGTTCCTGTATTCGGATTGATCGTTACTTCTGTCAGTTCATTCTCAAGAACTATTGATTCTAGAGTTTCAGAAAAAGCTTCTTCTGATTTATTTACTTCTGGAGTTGCTGTCAGTCCTGTCTTTTCTGCTTTCTCTTGTGCCGCTGTTTCTGTTATAGCTGCCGGAGAGGTTGTTTCCGGTTGTGGTTCAGGTTGCTGCTGCATGAAGTACATCATCGCAGCGCCGATCAGTACAATGTAGATTATGCTTTCTTTATCAAATTTCACTTAAGTTTCCTTGTGTTTTTTTCTTTGCATTGACTCGTTTGGGCGGTATTGGATCGTGTCCGCCTTTTGAAAATGGTTGGCATCTTAGTATTCGCCACACCGTCAGTAATGAGCCTTTAATTGAACCATGCGTCTTTAATGCTTCTATAGCATAGCATGAACAGGTAGGATGGAAAATGCAGCATTGTGGTTTTAGCGGAGATATGAATTTTCTGTAGAATTTAACAAATAATATCAATAAGCCGTTAACCAACCCTACTGATCTTGATTCAGCAGTTTCGCTTTCTTCAGTAGATATTCCATTTCTCTCTGAACTTCCTGCTGCTTTTGTTTGCCTATCAGCTTTCTTGTGATGAGAACAAGATGGCATGGTTTTACCCTGTGTTTAACATGGCGAAATGATTCCCAAAGTAGTCGTCTCGCTCTATTACGCCCTACGGCTCTCTTGTCGTATTTTCTGCTGCAGATTACACCTGCGCGCAAAAGTGTGTCTGGAGTTTCTGCGTGTACGAGTAAAAAGTAACGACCGACAAGCTTCGTACCGTTTTCCCTAACGTAATTAAAATCAGACTTCAGCTTAAGCTTATCTTTTGATGTTAATGACTTCTTCAAATTTTCCGCTTTTAGCTAGTTTAGATTTAATCAAGTGATACCCCAAAAACATAAAATGCACTGATAAGTGATTACCAGTGCAATTTCATGTACGTTACGCAGTCAGTCTTTTACGACCTTTCTGGCGACGGCGCTTAATAATTGCACGTCCGCTTGCTTTGCGCATTTTTGCGCGGAAACCTAGTCTACGTTTACGTCTTCTGTTCGATGGTTGAAATGTTCTTTTCATTTTTCAGCATACCTTTTCTGGAGGTTACTGCATTCTTACAAATGCATTTATATATTAATTTTTATTCAATTTCTGTAATCGAACCGAAAATTACCTTAGTTTGGCTTTTATTCAAGCTTGAGCATAATAATCTTGTCAAAAAATCGAGTAGTCGCATTTTTTTTGTTCATTTAATCTCTGCAGGATTGACTATCATATATGGATAAAGGTAAAATTCTCTTACTTTTTACAATATAAAAAAACAGACATCGCTATATATTAGCCGGTTTTTACTATAAGACTTAATATAAAGAACAAAATAATAAATTTATTTAACATAAACATAAAAGTAGGAAAGCGTAAGACAATGAACTACAGAATAGAGATTTCGCCTTTAGAGAAATGGAGAGATTCACGTGGTGAGAGTGTTCGCAATCAAATCAGTGATTTTCTAAGCCTTCCAGTAGGTACTGTAAGAACTCGTGACGTTTATACCGTTTCAGCAGAGATTACAGCAGAAGAAGCTGCGTTGATCGCAAAAGAACTGACAAACCCGGTACTTCAGACAAATGTTGTTGGAGAGACACGTAACCTTGGATGTGACTGGCTTGTTGCTGTTGGATTCCTACCTGGTGTGACTGACAATGTTGGTCGTACTGCTCACGAAGCGGTAAGTGATACTCTTGGACGTAAACTTAGTGACGATGAAAAAATCTTCAGTTCTGTTGA
>JAUVCU010000013.1 GCA_030590715.1 Lentisphaeria bacterium | reverse complement strand
TTTTTCGCAATAGGAGATGTTATGGGGACTGAAGATAAGACGGAGTTTAGGAAACTTACTCCTGAGGAGGCTCACGTTATTCTGAATAAAGGAACAGAACGGCCCTTTACTGGAAAGCTGTATAAGCAGAAAGGGAAGGGGGTGTATAAATGTAAGCAATGTGATGCCGCTCTCTATATGTCAGAAAGTAAATTTGAATCAGGCTGTGGTTGGCCGAGTTTTGATGATGAAATTGATGGTGCGGTAAAGCGTGTGCCCGATGCAGATGGGCGACGTACTGAGATTGTCTGTGCTAATTGTGACGGACACCTCGGGCATGTTTTTCTTGGCGAAGGATTTACGCCGAAGAATACGCGTCACTGTGTGAATTCGATCTCTATGGTATTTGAAGCGGTGAAACTGGAAAATACCCAGAAGGCTGTTTTTGCCGGCGGATGCTTTTGGGGAGTTGAATATCATTTTCAAAACCTGAAAGGTGTTGTTGAAACCCAGGTTGGATATACCGGTGGATCGAAGTTGAATCCAACATACAAAGAGGTCTGTTATACGGATACGGGACATGCGGAAGCGCTGAAAATCGAATTCGACCCGAGTGTCGTTTCTTATGAGGAACTTGCCAAGCTGTTTTTCGAAATCCATGACCCTACTCAATATAACCGACAGGGGCCGGATAAAGGAAGTCAATACAGATCTGCGGTCTATTACTTCGATGAAGAACAGAAGAAGATAAACGAAAAGCTTATCGGAATTTTGAAGTCAATGGGCTTTGATGTCAAGACCGAATTGGTCAAAGCTGGTACGTTCTGGAGTGCTGAAGAGTATCATCAGAACTACTATGAAAAGACTAAGAAGGAACCTTACTGCCATTCTCGAGTAGAGCGGTTTAAGTAGTATTTTAGTCTATTAATTATTCAAAAGCACGTTTTATGTTTTCATAGAACGTGCTTTTTTTAGATATTCGTTTTGAAGAGCGATGGTTGCTGGTTTTGTGACTTAGGAAGGAAGAGGTGAAATGTTGTGCCTTTGCCAAGTTCTGATTCCACTTCTATAGTGCCGTCATGCATATCAACAATGTGTTTGATCATTACCATTCCCAGACCCGTTCCTACTCCTTTTCTCTTCGTTGTAAACATAGGTTCAAAGATCTTTTTGATAGTCTCTTCACTCATTCCAATTCCAGTATCTGAAAGACTTATTTTCCAATAGTTACTTCTTGATATAGATCCATCGTTGTGTTCAGCTTCTTTTTCGCATGAAGAGAGTGTGATAGTCAGGTTTCCACCTTCCATTGGGTTGGTTCTCATTATTGTCATTGCGTGTGATGCGTTGATACACAGATTGAGAAGGGCTTGATCAATACTGACTTGATCTCCATGAAAGTAAGCAGCTGTTCGTTCACTGCATCCCAAAATAGTAATAGTGCTCGGTAGAGTGTGCCGGCATATATCTAATGTGTGATCTATTTGTGCAACGAGATCAAAGTCAAAAAACATATTTTGTTTTTCTTCGAATAGGTCTTCCAGCTTTCTGACTATTTTTGAAGATGACTTATTTGCCTGTTTTATCAGGTTTAAATAGGTTTTAGTATTTCCCGGCAGTATCGCTTCATTTTTTGAAGCGGAATGCTCAAGTGATGATATTGCAGAAAGCATAACGGAGTTCATATTTTGCAGGTCATGAGATAGCCCGACTGCTAAAAATGCAAGACTTTCCATTTTCTGCATTCTTTGAAGCATCTCTTTGGCTTTAGAAAGTTCAATATCCTGTTTGTCAATCATGTGCTTGAGTTCTTCTTTGTGTTCTTCAAGCTCGGCCAGGTAGCCATGGTTGTGATGGATAATCTTTTCGTAGCGTTTATTCTCTCTTTTTAGAAGTGCTTTGTCAATTGCATCGTCAACTTTACCTCTGTCAATTTCATCTTTTTTAATGAAGGCCCAGGCTCCTGCTTGAGATTTTTCTTCTGGTTGGTCGATTTCGTCCTGCTCTGATATGACTATTATTGGAAGGTCATCGTATCTATTAGAAGTATTTGTAAGAAAATTGTGCAGGCTCTCTTTTTCATTTGGAGTTTCTGCAATAACGATATCTGGTGTGTCGTGTGCTATTATGTCGAGACCGTCAATTAGACAATGAGTGTGTTGTGTAGAAAATCTGCCGCTCTTCAGGTATGATGAGATCGGATTTTTTTCAAACTTTTCTTTGTTTATACAAAGAACTTTTACCGTCTCATTGTTGGCATTTGTTACACTTTCAGTTTTTTGAAAGTTTATCATTTCCTCTCAACTCCTATTTAAATGGCTATAACGCCTTCTAGGTAAGTAAACTTGAAACACTAGACGAGGATTACATTCTGGAAGTGGCATCCTCAAACATTGGAAATGATTCTAAAAAACTTTTTGATTTTTGGCAATAGTTATTCCTGTTAATAACTGAAAAAAATGCGAAAAACTTTGGAATATCAATAAGTTATGAACTTTGAATGCTTTTGTTGTAGTAGTAAATAGTAGAACAGTGTTTTTATACCTGACTTCTTGTGTGGTATACAGTTCTTTTTTTACTAAAAACTAAATTGATATAAACCAGTTGGTGCTTTGGTTTTTCACCCGTGCAGCCGGAAATTCAGCATTAGGGTCAAAAGGTTTATTCAGAAATGAATTAGCAAGTTCAAGCTTATCACTTCCAGACAGCATAAATAACAAATTCTGAGCGTTATTTATTATCGGAAATGTAATTGATACTCTTGGAACCGCGGGAAGTGCTGTGGTTGGCGGTGGTACTGGAATGACGCTCTTTTGTGTTTCTTCAAGACCGTTTGGATTGTCGGGAAATAATGAAGCTGTATGCCCGTCATTTCCCATTCCAAGCATGATTAGATCAAATTCTGGAAATCCATTTCTTACTTTATCGGTTTTGGTAAAAAATGTATTGATTTCATCGTTATAAGCTGCTGCTGTCATTTCAGGACTTTGTAGTTCTCCCAGAATGCGGTGGATGTTTTCTTTTGGAATGTCCATTTTAGAAAACATCTCTTCGTCGCAGTACTTAAAGTTTGAATCGTCGGAGTCTGGAGATACACAACGGTCGTCTCCCCAGAAAATATGAACTTTGGACCAGTCTGTAAAGTCTTTGTTTTCTGAATTGGAAAAATACTTAAAAAGCGGCTTTGGTGTGTTTCCTCCAGACAAAGCAATTGTAAAGATACCGTTTTCTTTGATTGCTTTATCTGCAAGTTTTTTTATGAATTGAGCTGTTTCAGCAGTTAATTCATCTAAGCCATTGAATATTTGTACTTTTTCGATAGTCATATTTTATCGATATTAAATTAAGTTTAAGATCGGTTGTTTCTTGCCGGCATTTTGACCATTTCTTCAGTCGCCTGATCACATTTGATCTCTTGTCCGATTGTTTCTTCGATTTCGCTCATCAGGTAAGCCCCATATTCACAAACAAAACTGATTGCTGTTCCATTTGCTCCAGCTCGTCCAGTTCTTCCGATACGGTGGATATAGTCTTCTGTTTTTTCAGGAAGATCGTAATTTACAACATGAGTTACATCGTCGACATGTATTCCACGTGCCGCTACATCTGTTGCAACTACTACATTTGTCTGACCGGATCTGAAGCGTTCAAGAATTTTTATTCTTTTCTGCTGCGGAACATCTCCGGAAAGTACTTCACATTTTACGCCATATTTTTGCAGGTTATCCGCCAGTCTCTGGTTTTTATCCTTTCTGTTTCCGAAAATTAACATTCTTTTGATATCTTCGTTTTTGATGTACCAAAGCAGGCATGGCAGCTTTTCCGTACTCAATACAGAAAGAAATTTTTGTTCGATTGTTTTCGCTACTTTGTTTTCTGAATCGATTACAATTTGCGCTGGATCTACAAGCCATTTATCAACCAGGCGTGTAATATCTTCGGTAAACGTTGCACTGAAGAACATTGTGCGGCGCTTTTGAGGAGGAGGAACTTGTCCTACAATTCTTCGGACATCCACCATGAATCCCATATCAAGCATGCGGTCAGCTTCATCGATAACCAGAATTTCTGTCTTATCAAGTCGAAGATCTCCGCTTCTTGAATAATCAATGATTCTTCCCGGAGTTCCGATTAGAATGTCTACAGGGTGGTGAAGTGATGCTCTTTGTTTATCGTGGTTCATTCCTCCGAAAACAACAACATTGTTTAAACCGCTGTATTTGCTTAGCAATTCAGCATCTTTATGGATTTGAATTGCAAGCTCTCGTGTCGGCGCCATTACAAGTACACGTGGCGTTCCGTTTAATCTTGTCTCAAGCGGATTGCGTAAAAGGTGTTCAAAGGCAGATATAAGGAATGCCGCTGTTTTTCCTGTTCCCGTTTGTGCTTTTCCTGTGATATCTTTACCTGAAAGAGTGTGAGGCAAACACTGCTCTTGAATCGGTGTGCAGTAGTTAAATTTAAGATCTTGAAGTGCACCAAGGATTGTTTTATCCAATTGAAAATCGGTAAATCTTGTTTTTCCTTCTTCAACGGGAGCTTCAACTATTTCAGGAAGTGTAGGGATTGCTTTTGGTTTTGGAGCTTCCTGCTGTCTGCTATGAATATTGGAACTTTGCTTGCTCGTGTGGTTGTTTTGCGTTTTTCGGCTTCCGTGAACTTTCGATTTATTATACGTTTTATCCGCAGGCTTTTTAGTTTGGATATGTCTTTTTTCTGTCGTTGCTTGTGGTTGGGGCGTTGAACTCTTTTTTCTCGGTTTGCCTGTAGTGTTTTTCGAAAGTGATTTTGAAGGCGGTTTTGCCCCGAAGTATTGGTCATCTACTGGCTTTGAGCGACCAAATATCTTTTTTATTATTTTAAGCAACGTTTTCTCCTTATTAGATATGATGAAAATAGCAAAGTAATTAAGCTAATTCTGTTATACTTTATGTCTTAACTATTTATATGGTGATAATTATGACAAAAACTTTCGCAGAATATACGTCTATGCTAGACTCTTTCAATGGTCGCAACCTACTAAATAGGCTGGGATAACTAAACAGTTAATGTGTTCGTCTGTCTGTTTCTTGCCGTATAGTTTTAACTCATGGTATTGTCTTGTCCGTAAACATGATTATTATTAGCATGAATTTGAATCTCTATCAACCTTGAAAAAACGGATGTCAATATGAAGAAATTCTGGATGCTTTATTGCATTGCTTTGGTTACATATATCGCAGGAATATGCCTGCCAATTCTCCTGCTTGAACAAGTTTTTGGGATCTTCAATAACGAGCAGTCTATTTTATCAGGGCTGGGGATGTTGGTGGAAAAACATGAGTTTCTCCTGTTTTTAGTAATTGGAGTGTTCTCTGTTGTTTTTCCTGTTTTGAAATTCTGTGCTATGGCGGTGATTGCAAAAAAACTTCAAAATGGAGAAGGGGTTGCTGTCTTGTGGGTCGAAAGACTGGAGAGTGCAGGGCGATGGTCTATGCTTGATGTTTTTGTTGTTGCTCAACTAGTTGTGTTTGTGAAGCTTGGTTCTCTCGCAAATGTCACGCCTAAGCTTGGTGTTGTTTTCTTTGCTGCATCTGTTATCCTTGCAATGCTTTCCTCTATCAACCTGAAAAAACTGGTAGAGGAATCATCTTTCGCAATGCAGGAAGCATAATGCTAGTCTTCTTTAATAACGTTCATGCAGACTTTTCGAGAACGTGGGCCATCGAATTCGCAAAAGTAAATTCCCTGCCACGTTCCCAGTACTAGTTTGCCGTCTTTTATTGGAATTGTCTGCGAGAACCCCATTAACGATGATTTTATGTGTGCTGCGCTGTTTCCTTCGTAGTGATTGAATAACGAATCATTCCATGGAATAAGCTTATTCATGAATTTTGTAATATCACTTTGCACATCCGGGTCGGCATTTTCGTTGATTGTCAATCCGGCTGTCGTATGAGTGCTGAAAAGGTGACAGATACCTTCTTGTATGTTTGCTGGAATAAGATTTTGTACTTCGCTTGTTATGTCGATCATTTCGCTGTGTCGCGTACTTGTTACTGATATCATTTTCATTCTTTCTATCCTTATTCTTTTTGTCTTTATTTGTATGTCTCCAGGCTTAGGTCGGGAGTCGTCTGGATTATTCTTGAACAGAGCTTAAGGCGGGACCGCTGCTTTGCGTAAACAGTTAACGGATCAGACTCCTATCTGGAGCCTGTAGCTTTAATTCATCGGATTCTTTCGTTGCTCCTTTTTTTAACCCAACGCTTTTTTGAGGTTGTCTATCCAGATATCGACAATTTGGGGGAATTCCGCAATTCCTTTGAGAATTGGAATGCATTCAATATTTTCTTTTTCTAGTTGTGATTTCCATGAGTTTTCATCACTGCCGATAATATCTTCCTTTACATGATTTCCTGCAGTTGTGAGAAATGGGATTAAGTAGGCTTTTTTTATTCCGCTATTTTTACAGCGCTCTGCTATTTCTTTTGCGGATGGATGGCTTTCTATGGTTCCCAAAAATGCCCTTTGGTCTATTTTGTTAATAGCTTTGTTGGCTGCGGGATAAAAAGCATCTGACGGATGGTTTGGCGTTCCGTGTCCTATCAGTATTACAGCATCTTCTTTTGTTCTTTCCTTCGGAGCCAGCTCAAGCATTAATTTCATTGCCGGCTCAAGTTCTGCTAAGTCGGATAGAAGTGGTTGGCCCAGTGATATTTTTTGAAATGGTGAAGGTGGTGTCATCTTTTTGGCAATAACTGTTTGCAGCTTATCGTATTCTGCTCCTGGAATGATATGGAGAGATTGAACTGCGATGTGTGTGAATTCCTCGTCTGCTAATTTAGAAAGAGCGTGCTGAGGAGAATGCGTTGTAATTCCTTTCTTGTATAGCTTCTTTCTTATGAAATCGGACGTAAATGCCCACCTTATTTCCATGGATGGGAAATGGTGTTTGACTTGTTTTTCTATGTTAAGAAAAGCGTTTCTTGCTTCACTATTGCTTGTCCCAAAGGCGATAAGTAATATCGCGTCTTTTCTGTTTGCTTGCTCGGCTTTATGTGGAATCGTTGAATTCGGGTTGTTATTCATTTTCTTTCCTTAAATATACGAAATTTGAAGAAGAGCTGTTTACATAAAAAAGCATTTCGTTGCTTTGCTAAGGATAGCATTGTTTTTTGTGCGTTTAAAGCCTGCATCTCTTTATAAAAATCACATGAATTTCAATTGGTATTCGTGTTTTTTGACGATAAATGTAATGAATATCTACCGTCTGGTTATTATAACTTTCATTAAATTTCACATAAAACTGAAAAAAATGTCACATTCTACTAAAAAATAACACTTTTTTGTAATTAATTATCCCTGCTTAACTTTGTGTGCAAATATCGGGTGGATTTTAACTTGTTGTTCTTTTAAAGACAATTATATTCCCACTTTGATATTGGGCGTGGCCTATAAATGGGCATTAGTTTGTTTATTTGAACTAATTTCCTGATAATATGATGTTTTTAGGCTATTAAAGCTTATTGAGTGCATAAGATGTCTTTATTGTTTACTATGTAGCTAACACTGTTAGATCGTTGTAGACTCTAAAGCTCTGTACTATTTAAACCACATATAATGTTTGTTAAAATAATAATATTTTTTATTAAATCGAGGAGTAGCGTTATGGCGGATGAATTACAAAGCCTTTTGGAGCGAATTCAAAGTGAAGGCGTAAAGAAAGCGGATGATCAGAAGGAGCAAATCCTTGCTGCGGCGAAAGCTGAAGCTGAAGGGATTGTTGCAAAGGCAAAAGAAGAAGCTGAAGCTCTGAAGAAATCAGCTGAAGAGGCTGCCTCTAAGAGTGAAGCCCGAGCTAAGTCTGCAATTCAGCAGGCATCAAGAGATATCGTTCTTGCGCTTAAATCAGACCTTCTTGCTCGCCTTGAAACTGTAGTTAAAGAATGTTCGGGAGCTGCAATGACTCCGGAACTTATGAAGAAGTTTATTGATGACATGGTTTCGGCTTATAAAGCTAAAGGCGCTGATGTTGATGCTGGTGTTGAGATCCTTCTAAATCAAAAAGATGCAGAAGAGATGGCGAATCTTCTTAAAGGTGGACTTCTTAGCAAGTTGAAAGCTGCTCCTGCAATTTCTATATCTAAAGACTTCGCAGCTGGAATCCAAATCGGGTTTAAAGGTGAAGAAGTATTCCTAGACCTTTCAGATGACGCTTTGACAGACCTTGTTTGTGCATACGTTGGTCCAAAGCTTTCAGCTCTTATTCAGGGTTAATCCGGTAAATAATTTTAATTTAAAGAGAAGATTAATATGGCTGAATACTACTACTTTGTAAGTTCACTGCCTATGCTGGAAAAGTATGCCGAGCCTTTTCTATCGACAGAACAATTTGTTGTGTCGTGTGAAGACTGGCTTAGCGCAGACGATCTTTCTCTCGTACAAAATGTTGAACTTGTACCTACCCAGGATAAAAACTTTCCGAGCGGTACCGCTGCTGCGAAGTGGAATGAATGGGAAATCAGCCTTAGAAATAAAATTGCCAAGGCTCGTGCAGGTAAGCTCAACCGAGAGTTAGAAGGAAATACTCTACCGGAGACAGACTGCTTTTCTGAATTAGATCGTGCGGCTCAAGAGATTGCCGCAGCTCACAATCCTTTGGAAGCTGAGAAAATTATTGATAATCTGAGATGGTCAAAAATTGAAGACCTTGAAGCTTGTCATAATTTCGATGCGGATAAATTGTGCGTTTATAAGATCAAGCTGATGCTTTGCGAAAAATGGCTTGAGCGTGAAGAATCTAAAGGGATTGAAAAATTCAATAACGTTATTGATTCAATCTATTCAGAAGAAGCTTAATAAAAGAATTTTAATAATTATTAACATAATACTTAAGGAGTATAACAGGCGATGCAAGAATGCAACACTGGAAAAATCGTTGGAATCAACGGTAACTTGATTTCGGTCAAGTTTGATACCGCTGTGACCCAGAACGAGGTTGCCTACGCCCTTATTGGAGACATTAAGCTCAAGTGTGAGGTTATTCGTGTCCGCGGTGAAAGGTGTGATCTTCAGATTTTTGAAGATGCTCGTGGTCTGCAGATCGGAGACAAAATTGAATTTACGGGGGAACTACTGAGTGTAACGCTTGGCCCTGGTCTTTTAACACAAGTTTATGACGGACTTCAGAATCCTCTTAATGACCTTGCTGAAAAGTCTGGTTTCTTCCTTGAACGTGGAGTATATCTTCCACCACTTAAAGGTGACAGTGAATGGGATCTTACTCCAATTGCTAAAGTTGGTGACAAGGTAAATGCTGGTGATAAACTGGCGTCTGTTAAAGAGGGTGCTTTCGACCACTTTATCATGGCTCCATTTACTCTTACCGGATCAGCTGAAATTGTTGAGATCAAAGCTGCTGGTACATATAAGCTTAGCGATAAGATTATTAAGATCAAGACAGAGAATGGTGAAGAGAAAGAACTTGATATGACCCAAGAGTGGCCTGTTAAGATTCCTATCAACTGCTATAAACAAAAACTTCTTCCTGAAGAAACAATGGTTACAGCATGTCGTTCAATCGATACGTTCTTCCCTGTAGCTGTTGGTGGAACATTCTGTACTCCTGGTCCATTCGGGGCTGGTAAGACTGTTCTGCAGCACGCACTTTCTAAATTTGCAGAAGCAGACGTGGTAATTATAGCCGCATGTGGTGAACGTGCAGGTGAGGTTGTGGAAGTTCTTCGTGAATTCCCTCACTTGGAAGACCCTAAAACTGGTCGTTCTCTAATGGAACGTTCAATCATTATTTGTAACACGTCATCAATGCCGGTTGCCGCTCGTGAAGCATCTGTATATACCGCTGTTACACTTGCTGAATATTACCGTCAGATGGGACTTAACTGTCTTCTACTTGCCGATTCTACTTCTCGCTGGGCACAGGCTCTTCGTGAGATGTCTGGTCGTCTGGAAGAGATTCCTGGTGAAGAAGCATTCCCTGCTTATCTTGAGTCACTAATCGCTGGTTTCTACGAGCGTGCCGGTCTTGTTGAGCTTAATGACGGAACTAAAGGTTCTATCACAATCGGTGGTTCTGTATCTCCGGCTGGTGGTAACTTTGAAGAGCCGGTAACACAGGCAACTCTGAAAGTTGTAGGTGCTTTCCTCGCTCTATCTCGTGAACGTTCAGATGCGCGTCGTTACCCGTCTATCCATCCGCTTGACAGCTGGAGTCACTACGGAAGTATCGTTGATGAAGCTAAAGTTAACGAAGCTCGTGCTCTACTTGCTCGCGGTAATGATGTTAACCAGATGATGAAAGTTATCGGTGAAGATGGAACAAGTATGAATGACTTTGTTCTTTATCTTAAGTCTGAACTTCTTGATTTTGTTTACCTTCAGCAGAACACTTTCGATATAGTTGACGCCTGCTGTACAAGCGAACGTCAAAATTACCTATTTGATAAAATGAAACATGTTCTTGATTCAGAGTTCAGCTTTGATGACAAAGACCAGGCGCGTCGTTACTTCATGGAGCTGCGTCAGACATTTATCGACTGGAACTATGTTCCGTTTGAAGATGCTGAAGAACGTGAACAGGCTGTTGACGCCAAAATAAAGGAGCGTATCAATGCGTAAGGTATATCATAAGATTGTACAGATTGCCGGAAACGTTATTACTGTTGAAGCAGAAAATATCGCTTATGGTGACCTTGCTGAAGTTAAAAGTAGCCGTGGTACATCACTTGCTCAGGTAATTCGTATGCTCGATAACAAGGTTTTCCTGCAGGTATTTGCTGGAAGCCGTGGTGTAAGTACTGGAGACGAGGTTCGTTTCCTCGGTGAGCCGATGAAAGTTTCTAAGTCTGACGATCTTCTTGGTCGTGTATTCACCGGTGGTGGAGATCCTCGTGATGGACGTCCTGAGCTTACTGAAGACTTGACAGAGATTGCCGGACCATCAGTTAACCCTTCAAAGCGTATCATTCCTAGTAAGATGATCCGTACGGGTATTCCGATGATCGATGTTTATAACTCTCTTGTTGAGTCACAGAAGATTCCGATCTTCTCAGTTGCGGGTGAGCCATACAATGAACTTCTAGCTCGTATTGCGATGCAGGCTGAAGTTGATGTGATCATTCTTGGAGGAATGGGTCTTAAGCACGATGACTACCTGAAACTGAGAAACACTCTGGATGAGCACGGGGCTTTGTCTCGTACTGTAATGTTTGTCCACACTGCATCTGACCCGGTTGTAGAATGTGTACTTGTACCGGATATGGCACTTGCTGTAGCCGAGCACTATGCACTTGAAGGAAAGAAAGTTCTTTGTCTGCTGACGGACATGACGAACTATGCCGACTCTATGAAAGAGATCGCGATTACGATGGAGCAGATCCCATCTAACCGTGGTTATCCTGGTGACCTTTATTCGTCTCTAGCCGCTCGTTACGAGAAGGCTGTTGACTTCGAAGGTGCTGGTTCTATCACTATCCTGGCTGTTACAACAATGCCTGGTGATGATGTGACTCACCCGGTTCCGGATAATACCGGATATATCACAGAAGGTCAGTTCTACCTGCGTAATGGACGTATTGAACCGTTTGGTTCACTTTCACGTCTGAAACAGCAGGTTAATGATAAGACTCGTTCTGATCACCGCGCTATTATGGACTCAACGATCCGACTTTACGCTGACTGTCTTGAGTCACGTGAGAAACAGTCGATGGGATTCAACATGAGTGCCTGGGATGATAAACTGATCACCTTCGGTGTTGATTTTGAAAAGCATATGATGGACTTATCAGTTAACTATTCTCTTGAAGAAGCTCTTGATCTTGGATGGAGTATCCTTGCTGATAACTTCGATAAGATGGAGACTGGTATCAAGTCTGACCTTGTTGAAGAGTACTGGCCTAATAAATAGGAATCGTAGTTTACCATTTTAACTTAACGAAAAGTTATTAATTATGGCAAAAATAAAACTGACAAAAAGCGAGTTGAAAACTCAGCGCGATGCGATGAAACAGTTTATGCGTTATCTGCCTACACTGCAGCTTAAAAAGCAGCAGTTGCAGATGGAAATGCGTGACTGTGACAATCGTCTGCGTCAGAATGAAGCTGCCGAGAAAGAGGTGCGTGAGCATCTTTCATCTTGGATGGCTCTATTCGGGACAGAGGGCACAGTCGAATTATTGACTGATGTTATCAAGCTTGAGGGAGTTGATACTGACCGCGCCAACATCGCTGGTGTTGATGTGCCGGTATTCAAAGATGTCCGCTTTTTAATTGATGAATATAACCTGTTCTCAAATGAACTTTGGATCGATGACGCAGTTGATGCTGTTAAAAAAGTTATCGCAATCAAAGCAGAACATCAGGTTATTAAAGAACAGCGCATGCTTATTGAGAAAGAGCTGCGCACAACGACTCAGCGCGTTAACCTCTTCGAAAAGGTTAAGATCCCAGAATGTAAGGACAATATCCGTACAATTCAGATCTATCTTGGAGATCAGCAGACAGCGGCCGTTGGACGTTCGAAGATTGCGAAACGTAAAATGGAGGACGTGGCATGATTGTAAAAATGAAAAAAGCTACAATGCTTTGCCTGCCTTCTGATAAAGAAACGGCTCTTGAGAAACTGCGTGACCTTGGTGTTATGCACGTTGAATTTGAGAACCGCATTGAATCTGACGATATTACAAAAATTGAGCAGGTTGTTGGAAAGATTGACCGTGCGTCGGCCCTTCTTTCAACTCGCGAAGTCAAAGACCATTCTAAGAAGAAAGGTGATATGACTGGTGCTGAGATTTGTGATGAAGCTATAGAGATTGTTGAAACAGATGCCGCTCTGAAAAAAGAGCTTGACGCATTTGTTCGA
>JAUVCU010000052.1 GCA_030590715.1 Lentisphaeria bacterium | reverse complement strand
CCCGATTCCCTCATTTAACATTTTCTATTTAGAACTAAATGATCTACTTTCCTTTACATAAAATTTATGAATAAAACTCAAGGGTATAAAAATGGCTAGAGGATTAGACAAACATAATGAGCGACAGCAGAAGCTTAGCTTTTTCGGGAAAGACTTAGTTCGACGTTCAAAGTCAACGTGTGAATTGTGTGAAGACACCGGCGTAAAACTTTCCATCTTCGAAGTTACTCCTGTCTACGAAGAACCTGACTACGACCACTGCATTTTCATCTGCGAAACGTGTCTGGAACAACTGGAGAATCCAAAGCGAATCGAGCCTAATCATTGGCGTTGTTTAAATAATACTATGTGGAGCGAGATCCCAGCCGTTCAGGTTTCTGCCGTTCGTATGCTGCGCAAATTGGCCGACAAGACAGAATGGGCAAAAGACCTCCTTGAACAAGCTTATCTTGACGAAGAACTTCAGGAATGGGCCGACAACGAAAAGTAGGTTTGCTGAACAAAACAAAGCTGTGGAGTGCTGAGTTTTTGGTTTAACGATGAGGTATTGAATCTCAATTACTTTCGCATAATTCATCGAATTTGCCTTGTGGTTTGAAATAATATCGAAAAGCTGTGCAGAGCACAGCACTCCCAATTTACCGCAGTGCGTTGTAGAGGATTTCGATCGGATGTTGGGCGGTCACATCAGTGCCGTCTTTGATCTGCTGACGACAGCTCGTGCCCGAAGCAGCGACAATCACCGATTCATCCAGATTCCGAACATGTGGAAACAGAACCAGCTCACCTATCTTCATAGATAATTCGTAATGTTCTTCCTCGAATCCAAAAGAACCTGCCATTCCACAACAACCGGAAGGGATTAGGTTTACCGTATAGTTTTTTGGCAGAGAAAGCATTTGCGTCGCCGTTTCCAGGCTTGCCAATGATTTCTGAAAACAATGTCCGTGAAGCTCAATTACCTGCTCTTTGTCAGTAAATACTGACGAATCGATATTTCCGTTTTCGATTTCGCATGCGATAAATTCATCGAACAGCAAAGCATTTTTGCCCAGCGCAACCGCCTTTTCTTTCAGTTCGTCCGGAACCAGATTCGGATACTCGTCTCGGAAGCTCAAAACCGCCGACGGCTCTATTCCTATTAAAGGGGTATCCTCCGAAACAATATCAGCCAGCATTTTTACGTTTTTGACTGCCACCTTTCTTCCTTTCTTCAATAGTCCTTTAGAAAGTGCCGCACGTCCGCTCTCAACATGAGATGGCAGAATAACGTCGTAGCCCAATTTCCGCAGGAGCTTGATAGCTAGAATACCGATTTCACTGTCGTTGTAATTGGTAAACTCATCCACAAATAGAAAGACTTTTTTTCTCGACTTCATGTCAGCACAATTCTTTTTAAACCACTTTTCAGTCGTTTCTTTCTGCAGTTTTGGAAATGAACGCTTTGTCGTAAATCCAGCCAGCTTTCGGGTGATTTTCAAATCATTCACAAAATTGAATAACCCGGGAGCAATCGATCCAATTTTAGAAAGCGTCGTAAAGTTTGCAACCAGCAGAGAACGAAGCGGAGTGCCATTCAGGTCGTAATAATGCTGCAAGTATTCTGCTTTAAGCTTAGACATATCAACATTGGACGGACATTCCGATTTGCACCCTTTGCAGGACAAACAGTTATCCAGAATCTCGACAATTTCTTTGTGTTCAAAATTATTTTTCGCGAAAGGTTTGCGCAAATATTCGCGCATAACATTAGCCCGTGCTCGCGTCGTGTATCGTTCATCCTTAGTCGCCATATAGCTCGGACACATCGTGCCACCGATCTTTTCCGACTTTCTGCAGTCGCCGGATCCGTTGCAGAATTCGACCGCGCGCAAAAAGCCCATCTCTTTTGAAAAATCAAAATAGGTTTCTATTTCCGGAGTATCAGTACCGGATTCAAAACGCAGCGACTCATCCATTTTTGGTGTATCTACAATTTTGCCGGGATTGAAAATATTATCCGGGTCAAAAGCTTTCTTCACGTCCACAAGTAAACCAAACACTTTTTCACCGAGCATTAGCTGAATATATTCCCCGCGCAGACGACCATCGCCATGCTCTCCGCTCAAAGAGCCTCTATATTTATTAACTAGAACAGCAATTTCATCTGCAATTATTCTGAAGAGCTCGTGCCCTTCTTTTGTTTTCAAATTCAAAATAGGACGAAGATGAAGTTCTCCAGAACCGACATGCGCATAGTGAACACAAGGCAGATTGTGTTTATCCAGGATCACATTAAATTCTCGAATATATTCAGGCAGATCGTGAATTGAAACACAAGTATCTTCGATAACCGCCACCGGCTTTGAATCGCCAGGAATATTAGACAAAAGCCCGAGCCCGGCTTTTCGCAGCGCCCAGACCTTCGTAATATCACCATCATCGACTACCGGGAAATGATAACCGAGCCCGGCAGATTTAAAATCATCTATTAAATCTTCAATTTGAGAATCTAGTTCAACTTCACTTTCCGCATCCAGTTCGACTGCTAGAATCGCTTTAGGATCGTCTTTGACAAAAAATCTATTTTTACAATAGGTGATATTCGTTTTGGTTCTTTCTAAAACGTAGTGATCGAATAGTTCTGCTGCGAACGGTTTGTATTTTGCGGCAATAATATTCGCCTGCAATGAATCGGAGATAGATTCAAAATGCGCACACAACAATTTTCGATGAGCTGGAGACAATGGTTCAAGACTAAGCTTTATTTCGGTAATAAAAAACAGCGTTCCTTCCGAACCGGCAATCAACTTCGCCAAATTCAGTTTTTCTCCGTTTTCAACAAATGGCGACATGCGAGAAACAATATCCAGCGCGTAACCGGTATTGCGACGCTTGATCTCAAGCTTCGGAAATTCTTGCTTAATCATCTCCTGATTTTCTTCAGAAGATAAAATCTCATTCAATTTTCGGTAAATATCATCTTCCAAAGAATCGGAATTCATTTTCTGCTGAAATTCTTCGACAGATACTTCGCCGAAAGTAACTTTTGATCCATCACTTAAAAAACCGGTAACTTCCAAAAGATGATCTCGGGTGCTTCCAAAGCGAAGAGAGTTTTGCCCGCAGGAGTTATTCGCCACCATTCCTCCGATCATCGCTCGATTGGCTGTCGCCGTTATCGGTCCGAATAACAGATAGTGCGGTTTCAAATATAAATTAAGCTCGTCGCGAACAACAGCGGGCTGAACTTTAATCCACCGTTCTTCTTTATTGAATCCGAGAATATTAGAAAAGCTGCGAGAAACATCGACAACAATACCCTGCCCTACGACCTGTCCTGCCAGTGATGTCCCTGCCGTTCGTGGAATCAGAGATGTTGAGTTGTTATTAGCAAACTCAATAAGTTTTACAATATCATCTTCATCAGAGGGGAAAGCGACGGCAAGCGGTATCTCTTTGTAGACAGAAGCATCAGTAGAATAGATCGTTTTTATAGATTCATCAAAAAGAATTTCGCCAGTCAATTCTTCGTCGAGTTTTACCAATTGTGCACTGCCTACAGCCATTTGACCCTCTTCATCTCATTGTCTTATTATTCTCCATATCTTAACTCTTTTATCAAAAAATTCTGCATTGCTCCCGTCAAGTATGAAACTGTTTTTCAACCAGAACAAGAGTCAAGTATTTCTTTGAATAGACTCTAAGTAAATATTATCCGATATTTTTTACTTGCAAAGTAAATATTATCCAATATTTTTTACTTGCAAAGTAAATATTATCCAATATTATTTACTTTTATGGAGAAATGAAGTATAATTCATTCAATAAAGAGAAGAGATGATGAATGTTACAAGAACAATAGAAAAAGAGCTTTACAGACAAGTAAACAAGGACAACATCCTTCTTTTGATAGGAGCCCGTCAGGTGGGAAAAACGACTCTACTGCGCGCGACAAAACGACATTTGGAATCGCAGGGCAGAAATGCTGAAAGCTTCACGCTGGAGGATCCGAGCCTTTTAGCGGATTTAAATGAACATCCCGAAAACATTTTTCGTTACATAAATAAGGAAAGTGATTCAAAGTGCTACCTGCTTCTCGACGAGATCCAATATCTTGACAACCCTTCAAATTTTCTTAAATATGTTTATGATCAATATAACGATAAAATAAAAATTATAGCGACAGGTTCGTCCGCTTTTTATATTGATAAGAAGTTCTCAGATTCACTTGCAGGACGAAAGCGAATTCTGAATATTTATCCGTTTTCCTTTTCCGAATTTCTAAGGTCAAAAAATGAAGATAAACTTGCAGACAAAGTAAATGTGAGCGGGTATTTAAAGTCGCAAAAAAAGCTAAACCTGCTAAAGCCTCAGAAAAAAAAGCTTGAGTTGTTCTGGCAGGAATACACAACTTTTGGAGGATACCCAAAAATTGTTTTAGAACGTGACTTAAAAGAAAAGCAGGATCTACTCAAAGAACTGCACCAGAGTCTTTTGAAAAAAGATATAAGCGAAGCCGGAGTGAAGGATGAAAGTAAATTTTATGTATTACTCAAAATTCTTGCCTCACAGTGCGGAGAACTGACAAACTACAACGAACTTGCGAACACTGTTGGACTGTCACATACGGCAGTCAGGCATTTCATTCACATCCTCCAAAAATCATTTATTCTCAGAACGATGACGCCGCTTCACATGAATCTACGCAAAGAATTGACGAAAATGCCGAAAGTGTTTATGTACGACCCAGGCTACAGAAACTCGCTGCTCAATTCATTTGAAATGATAGAGCGCAGAACAGACTCTGGGAGCACGCTGGAAAACATTTTCTTTTCAGAAGTCGTAAAGTCAGGCGTGGAAGACATCCGGTTCTGGCGAACACAGGATAAAAAAGAGGTGGATTTCATCCTCGATGAAAAGTCAGCTTTTGAAATAAAGATCCAAGCTTCAAAGTTCAAACACAATAAATATAAAAAGTTTGCTGAAACCTATCCGGGCATATCACTTCAACCTGTTGTACTGAAGGATGAGTCATGCTTGGAAGTAATGGATTTCTGCAGCTGAATATCATTCATTGCATCCATGCAGCCGACCTGATAAATTATCGAAAAATTCAAAAGTATAAGCAGAGCAAAATGTTGTGATTTTTTTTATATTGTTAAATATGGAATAATAATGATATCCGACTATATTGACGGCGAATTTATTAAAATTAAAAGACAACCAAAAAGAACGATTATGAAATATAAGATTGCAGTATTGGATTTTGGTGGGCAGTACGCTCATTTGATCGCGAATCGCGTTAGACGACTAGGAGTATTCACGGAGATATTGGCACCAACCGCTTCTATCGACAAATTTGAAGGGTTCGCCGGAATTATTTTTTCAGGTGGACCATCAAGCGTTTACGAAGAAAACCGACCTGAATTCAACCACGAAATACTTGACCTTGACGTGCCGAAACTTGGTATCTGCTACGGTCACCAGCTGATCAACCAGACTCTTGGCGGAGAAGTTACCCCGGGCAAAGTAAAAGAGTACGGTGTTGCTATGCTTAAACTGGTTCAACCAGAACACGCTCTTCTAAAAGGCCTTCCAATGGAATCTGCAATGTGGATGAGCCATGGGGATAAAGTAAGTCGTCCAGCTGAAGGGTTTGTTACTATCGCCAGCACTGATGACTGCGAACAGTCTGCAGTTGCAAACGATGAGAAAAAGATCTACGGAATCCAGTTCCACCCGGAAGTGACTCATTCTAAATTCGGAACAAAGCTTCTTGAAAACTTCGTAAACATCTGTGAATGCGAAAAAACATGGAGCACAAAGAACTACCTTGACGAGCTGACAGAAAAACTTATCAAGCAGGTTGGAGACAAAAATATCTTCCTTCTTGTTTCCGGTGGAGTTGACTCGACTGTTGCGTTCGTTCTTCTTAATAAAATTTTCGGTAAAGACCGCGTACTTGGTCTTCACATCGACAACGGACTTATGCGCCACAACGAAAGTGTTGCAGTTGATAAGTTCCTTGCAGAACACGACATTGACAATCTTCATGTTTCTGATTCGACAGATCTTTTCCTTAAAAACCTTGAAGGAAAATCTATTCCGGAAGAAAAACGCAAGATCATCGGGGACACGTTCCTTCAAGTTAAAGATATCGAAATTGCGAAACTTGATCTTGATCCTGAAAAATGGCTTCTTGCTCAAGGGACAATCTATCCGGACACAATTGAAAGTGGCGGAACTGATAACGCTGAAGTTATCAAAACTCACCACAACCGTGTAGAAGCTATAATGGATCTTCTTGAGAAAGGACTGATCATTGAGCCACTTGCAGACCTTTACAAAGATGAAGTTCGCGCACTTGGTGAAGAACTAGATATTCCTCACGCACTTGTATGGCGTCACCCGTTCCCGGGACCAGGCCTTGGTGTTCGCCTTCTTTGCAGCGACAAAGAGGGTGTTGCAACACAAAACAGTGATGAGATTAACACATACCTTGCCGACAACAACATAGACGGAACAATTCTTCCGATCAAAAGTGTTGGAGTACAAGGCGACGGACGTACATACGCTTCGCCATTTGTTGTTCAAACTGAACAGACGTGGGCTGAATGCGAAAAATACAGTACTGCGATCACAAACAGATTCGCAGAGATCAACCGCCTTGTTTATCAAGTTGGACCGAAAGTAAAATCAGATTTCAAACTGATCAAGCAATTCTGCACAAAGGAGCCGCTTGACTTCCTTCGCCAAATTGATGACCTTTGTACCGACTTCCTTCAGGATAACGACCTATACAAAGAGATCTGGCAGATGCCTGTTGTTCTTGTGCCACTAACAGTAGACGGAAAGCCTGTTGTTGTATTGCGCCCTGTTTGCTCAACTGAAGCAATGACAGCCAACTTCTATGAAATGGACAAAGAGCTTCTTAACAAACTTTGGTCTATTCTTGAAGCAGCAGGCGTTGGAGCGTTGCTTTACGACATCACTCACAAGCCGCCAGGAACTATTGAGTGGGAGTAGTTCTATAACTGCTTACAATTAAGATCACACAAAGGCTATTTATCGTTTTAAACGGTAAATAGCCTTTTTTATTAACCTCTGTGCTATGGGGTACATTAAAAAGCAAATCCACCCCTTTTTAACCATTGTTTTTAGGAATGGTTTTTCTGTGTGAAAATTCGACGTTTAATTAATTGTAATGAGGTGAAATTATATTGCAAAAGAGTGCCGTGGCGATAGATTAATCGGGTTGAAAAAATGAAAAAGATTTATGGATAAAACATACCGAGAAGATAGGGGATTTTATGTCAGAAGAAGTCGTAGCAAATAAAGAATATAACGCAAATGAGATTCAGGTCCTTGAGGGGCTAGAAGCCGTTCGCTTGCGTCCGGGAATGTACATCGGAGATACAGGGCAACGCGGTCTGCACCATTTGGTGTATGAGGTAGTTGATAACAGTATCGATGAGTGTCTTGGGAAATATGCAACTGCAGTCGATGTAATTATCCACCCGGACAATAGTATTTCTGTTTCAGACGACGGTCGTGGTATTCCTATCGACATGCACGAAGGTGAAGGTAAACCGGCCGTAGAGGTTGTGATGACTATTCTTCACGCCGGAGGTAAATTCGACAGCAGTGCTTATAAAGTTTCCGGAGGTCTTCACGGAGTTGGTGTTTCTTGTGTAAATGCACTGAGTGAATGGCTTCACGTTGAAGTTCATCGTGATGGATTCGCCCACCAAATCAAATTCGAGTGCGGTAATACGGTTTCACAACTTACTAAACTTCAGCCAGTAGATTCTACTGGAACAAAAGTTACCTTCAAACCGGACATGACGATTTTCGAAACCGGCGAATACGTTTGGGATATTCTTGCAAAACGCCTTAGAGAGCTAGCGTTTCTTAACCGTGGTGTAACAATTAAGCTTTCAGATGAACGCGGTGACGATGGTGTTCGCAAAGAAACGTTCCATTACGAAGGTGGTATTTCTGAATTCGTTAAACATTTGAATATAAACAAACAAGCTCTATTTGAGCAGGTGATTTATTTTGAAAAAGTAAAAGACGGAATCGATGTTGAACTGGCAATGCAGTACAACGACGGATATACGGAAAATATTTTCAGTTATGCAAATAACATCAATACACACGAAGGTGGAACTCACCTATCCGGACTGCAAGGTGCTTTGACACGTACGATCAATAGTTACGCGAAAAAGAACAACCTTCTGAAAGGTGACAAAGCGATGACTGGTAACGACACCCGTGAAGGTCTTACTGCCGTTGTAAGTGTTAAAATCCCAGAACCTCAGTTTGAGGGGCAGACTAAAACAAAACTTGGAAACAGTGAAGTTCGAGGGATTGTAG
>JAUVCU010000345.1 GCA_030590715.1 Lentisphaeria bacterium | reverse complement strand
CGAACAATATATCTTGTCCCTCAAGGAAACAGACACCGTCAAACTCGATCTGAATGAAATAAACAAAAACCTTTTATATGAAATTTGTGAAGAAAAAAACAAAAGCACTTTTTTGTTTTTCTCAATAAATGATGAAACTGGAGAGGTTTTTTTAACAGATTTGGGACGAAGGCAATTGCAGCCCGGAGATAGAAAACCGCTGGTTGTAACAGCTCAGGACGGTCACGGGAACTCTGCAGATGTGGATGTTTTAATAAAGATATCTAAAGAACATTCAGGAGCAGTTTTAGAGCAGTCACATTATGAACCGCGTGAAGGTGATTCGAACGGGGAGTCTGAACGGGGCCTGTACTACCTGGATATTGAAGAGGCATTCCATAAAATAGGTATTTACGATAAAGGCGACTGCGAGTTGTCAGAAGATAATTATCCCGATTTGGAACTCTATTTTGATACGGATAAGCAGAAGATTATGGCGTCTGGAATGTTGCCTATTCTGGAAAATCATACCGTTACAATACAGGCCGGAAATGAGTTGTATACTTTTGACTTAAATGGGCCTAAATCGGATAATAAAGGAAAAGACGATTCCGAGACGAAAGTGGAAGCTACTAGTGCACCAAAAAGTATAATAAGTGGACTGCACTGGGAGCCAAAAAGAACGCTGAAAGCTCCGCCATCACACGGAAATGTGACGTTGAAAATAAAAAAAGGCAATTTGAGCAAAGATGAGCTCGAGAAAAAGTCAAAAGAGAAAAATATTTTCAATAAATACAATGAAAAACTAAGTTCATCGGAAGACGAGGAAACCTTGAGTGTCAACGGTGCAGATGAACTGGTGAATAATGATTATACGCTTGATGACGAGCATTTGAAGGCACAGGCATTTCAAAGTCCGCTCGAAAAGGCTTTAGGTAATATCATCCAAAATGAATGAACCTTAGTGTGTCGCATTATTCCCCGAAAATTGCTTTGTGTAAACTTAGTCGCATTTCTGTGATAAAGGGCTGTATCCACTCCTGAATATTAATTATCGCATTTTAATAATTAATTGCTGGTTTTTTCCCCCTCACCAATATATTTACCTACGTAAATAATTAAATGAATATTACTTAGGAGTTTATTGGATAGTGAATAAAGTTTTTAAACAAGCGGCGTATGCCGTTGCCGCAGGAGCTATTGGTTTCAGCCATAGCGCCTTCGCCGGAGATATCACTAATATTGTTTTCCAACAGGATAGTTCTTATAAATTTTCAGAAGACCAGCTTCTATTTAATGTACAGTCAAGAAAAGGCCAGGAGTTCAATAAGGGTGTGCTTGACCAGGATGTGAAGAGACTTTCTTCTACAGGTGCTTTCTCTGACATAAAAGTAAATAGCGAGACGGACGAAATTGGAGATGTGACAATCACGTTTATCATTTCTCCGCAACCTATTATTTCAAAGATACAGATCAATGGGAACAAAAAGTTTGAGACTAAAAAACTTTTAGAGCAGATCTCCATTCTTGCACACA
Source organism: Lentisphaeria bacterium (assembly GCA_030590715.1). Lineage (GTDB taxonomy): Bacteria > Verrucomicrobiota > Lentisphaeria > Victivallales > JAUVCU01 > JAUVCU01. The sequence continues at coordinate 1,161 of JAUVCU010000345.1, read as the reverse complement.
ATCCGATAAATGACAAAGAATTAAGTGAAAGCGCAAATGCGCTGCGTCATTTTTATAAGAAAGCAGGATATCAGGATGCAACTGTTGTTTCTGATGTGACGGCAAATGAGGATGGCACGGTCGATGTAATCTTCGAAGTCAAAGAACGACTGAAGCAGAAAGTTAATTCTGTTTCTTTTATCGGAAATGAAAGATTCTCCTCTTGGAGACTTAAGCACAAGATCGAAACGAGCTATTCATTCTTTAGCTTTATGCTCGATACTGGTCTTTTCAGCAGAAGCGAAATAGAAAGAGATAAGCAGAGACTTAAAGGACTCTACCTTTCAAATGGATATCTGGACTTTGAAATCAAAGAAGTGAAAGTTGCTGAACTGGAAGACCCGGAATTCGTTGACGTTGTCTTTGTCATTGAAGAGGGAAAACCATACAGTGTTGGAACTGTTATAATTACCGGTAACGATAAGATTCCCAATGAAGTTCTATTTGATGGATTGCGAGTTAAGCAAGGTAACGTGGCTGACCACAACCTTGAACGCAGAGATATCGCTTTTCTAGACCGCAAGTTCGGTGCTCTTGGTTATTCTGATTTCAGATGTGAGCCGGTAAAAACTCCTGATTTTTCAACACATACTGTTGATGTTGAATACCGCATTGTTCAAGGTGATATTTACAAGGTAAGAAACGTTAATATTACCGGTAATAAAGTTACTAAAGACCATGTTATCCGTCGCGAGATAAATCTTGCTCCTGGAGATGTTCTTAATGCAAGTCAGCTGAAACTTGATCGCTCTCGAATTATGGGGCTAGGTAACTATTCGGATGTTGATGTTGTTACGATGAGATCCGGAGAAGCACAGCAGAAAGATGTAAACGTCGCAGTTAAAGAACGAAAAACGATGAACCTGAAAATTGGAGCCGGTTATTCTGATTCCGAAAGCGCAATGGGGATGGTTGAATTCTCGGAGACTAACTTTGATATCTCTGACCCTTCAAATTATTTCCGTGGTGGCGGACAGGCATTGCGTTTGAGAGCAATGGCTGGAGGAAAGCGCTCTAACCTCACTCTTGATTTTACAGAACCGTATCTTTTTGATAAAAAACTTGGACTGAACCTTAAAGCGTACCATGACGCAGCTTACTATTCTAATTGGGATGAAACGC
>JAUVCU010000266.1 GCA_030590715.1 Lentisphaeria bacterium | reverse complement strand
ATACATAATCCCTCCGGGATAAGCGGGGAAATGGTTCCAATTTTTATGAATTTTCGGTATTACGATGCGTACCTTCAGCACGCGATTTTCATTATTGTTTGTATTCCTAGGGTTGCGCTCGTCCCTCGCTCCACCCTAGGCTTATTTGAATTGTGCCGTTGGCACAGAAAATTCTCCCATTTCCCATTTCCTATTTCCTTCGTTTACTCTGGAATTATTTTGTTGAAGGGGTTGCTTTTGCGGTTCTGTCGACTTCTTTGTGACTGGAATTTAGAAATTAATTAACTGATTGTGAGGAACAAATATGACCCACGAAAGCAAGACTATAAGCTATTTGAATATCGAGATAAACGACAAAACAATTACGGAGATGGATGACATAAATATTGTGATTCAACTTCCGGTAGATGAGATCAATACGATTTCGTATAAGTACGGCTGTACTGCAGAACGCCCTTTGGTAAACATTATTCTCGGTATCATATTCATTGGATCGGGGCTTCATAGTCTCCCATCCATTTACTATTGGTTTACAGAGGGAGGTACTATTACTGAATTTGATTTTGTTATTCCAATGTTATCGGTCCTCGGACTGTGGCTGATCTCGACGGTTGTTATTTCAAGACATTACCTTCATGTCTTTACCGTAAACGACAGCCGTAAATTGATTCTTAGAGGGGATGTAGTCCGTGATGAATTAGATTGTTTTTTAACTCAGATTTACGATGCCATCAAAATCGAGGTCACAGATACGATTTAATCAGCCCCTCATAATTAACGGTTTTTTTAACTAAAGTTTGAACGCATACTACTCTTAAGAGCATGCACATAGAGAGATGAATGATTTATTAATTTCTACAGCTCGTTTAATACTTCTATCACTTTGCATCAGAGCTGTCTGAGTTCACGATTAATCGTGTTATTTACTAACATTTCTTTCGAACACAACTGCCGCTTTACCTGTCTTTTCCTGCATAACTATCATAGAATTTGTGTATAGGGAGATGGTTTATGAGGTGGTGTTATGACAATCTATTTTGGGCATAGACATCTTCTGTTTTGCAGTGTTGTGGTAGCTGCGGTGTGGTTATTCCCGTTCGAACGTGTTGAATGTGGGAATGAAGTTGTGGAGTCACCGTCATCCAGCAGCAAAACGAAATCTGTTGATAGGTACATTAGAATGCGGAACGAGATGGTAAGAACGCAGATTGAAGCCAGAGGGGTTCACGATGAACCTTTACTGGATGTGATGCGCACTGTCAAACGGCATGAATTTGCTCCTTTAGTTTCTAAGTCCAGCGCGTATTCCGATGGCCCACTCCCGATAGGTCACGGTCAGACAATCTCACAGCCATATATTGTTGCTTTCATGACAGAGTACTTAAAGCTCAGTAAAACGGATAAAGTTCTGGAAATCGGTACCGGCTCCGGCTATCAGGCGGCAGTACTGGCACATCTGGTCGATCAGGTTTATACAATTGAGATAATTAAGGAATTGGCCGAAATGTCAGAAAGCCGGTTTCAACGGCTGGGGTACAAAAATATTTCAGTCAGACATGCAGACGGATATCATGGGTGGCCTGAAGAAGCGCCCTTCGATGCAATTATCGTAACTGCGGCAGCAGAGTTGATTCCACCTCCGTTAATTAAACAGCTTAAGGACGGAGGACGTATGATTATTCCGGTCGGACCATCCTTTTATGTTCAGAACCTGTTATTCATTGAGAAAAATGGGGGGGAGGTTAAGACGGAGAGTGTTCTGCCGGTTAGGTTTGTCCCATTTACCAGGAGTGAATAGTGTACGGCAGGGCTGATGTTTCAAAGATGTTTCTTGGCGCAATATCCTTACATTCAGCCGCATCTATAGCGTACCAGCTTGCTGTAATGCAGGTGTTCTCGATTACCCAATGGGGATATCTGGCATATTTTGTTATATCCATTGCTCTGCTCGGATTCGGTGCAGCCGGGTCATTTCTAGTTATTTTCAAAGATAAAATAATAAAACATGGTGTTCGTGCTGTCGAATTTTGCATGTGGATGACAAGTATAGCTATGTTGCTCGCTGTTTATTTGTGTCAGACAGATCTCTTTCGCTTTGATGCCTATCTGCTTTATTTTGAGTTTGCCCAGGTGTATCGATTATTTTTTACATCGTTTTTGCTGCTGTTACCATTTTTCATGTCAGCTCTGGCGATTGGTATTTCTTTTGTCCTTTATTCAGATCAGATCGGAAAACTGTATTTTTCAAACATGTTTGGTGCCGGTATCGGAGGAGGGATTTATATTTTATTTGCGTATCTACTGAATCCGGTTAATGCCGTTATTACGATTTCAGCATTACCTGTTTTAAGCTGTTCTTTTATAGAACTTCATAACCGGAGAAAATTGATTCACAGCATTTTGTGCGCTTCGTTAATCTTATTTATTACGCCATTTATAGGCTACACTCTTCACCCGTCTCAATTTAAATCTATAAGCTACGCATTAGATACGCCCGGTTCTGAAGTTATAAGTCAGTCTTCTTCGCCATATGGTTACTTCCAGCTGGTTTCATCTCCATCGGCTAGATACGCTCCCGGTATGAGCTTGAAGTCAAACTCGGCCCTTGATGTTGATTATACAGCTTTCGAGAATGGAGAGTGGGTTGGTTGTATTGTTGATAGTAAATCTGATATTGATTCTGTAATTGATCAGACATCGTTTGCGACTCCTTTTCACATTGAGAACCTGTCGCGGATACTCTGTATAAATCCAGCATCAAATGCAGAAATCACTTACTGTTTGGGGAATGGGGCGCAGTTGGTTGATGTTGTGGGAGGAAATCCTGATTTTATCTCCGTCTTGAAGCGTGAGTTTGCCTCCAGTGAGCATTCATTAAACCTTATGTTTAGGAATCCCCGTTCATATTTAATGGGAAGAGGGACTCGAAATTATGATCTGATAACACTTCCATTTATAAATTCCCATGGGGGAAGCATGGAAAAACGCGGGCTAGAACCTGAATATATGCTTACGGTAGAGGCTTTTTCTGAGATGTGGAAAGCGCTGGGGCATGAGGGCTTTATTGCTGTGAGATGCTGGATTGATATTCCGCCGCGCAGTACGTTCAAACTGCTGGCAACAATTGTTGAAATGCTGAAAATGCAAGGAATTGTTGCTCCGGCTAATCACATTGCAGCTGTAAGAAGCTGGACCGATATCTCATTTGTTGTTTCCAGATCAGAACTGACTGATTCGCAGTGTTATCAAATCCGTACATTCTGTAGAGATAGATCGTTTGATATTTCAATTTTACCGGGTTACACAGCCGGATCAGCAAAGGTGTTTAATAAGCTTCAGGTAAAAAATATGGAAGCAGATTTTCAGGTGATAATAAGCGGAGAAAGCGGATTTATTGACAGGTATGGTTTTGATATTTTGCCCGCGACCGATAATCACCCGTTCTTTTCAAATTTTCTAAAGGTGTCGAACATAAAAAGTATGATCGGCAAAGGTTGGAAGAGTCTTGCCGGTATGGTCGGGGTTGGCTATATAACGTATCTGGTTTCCTTTTTTATTCTTACATTTATGGTTTGTATTCTTATTTTTGTTCCGCTGCTCTTCAAGAGAGTCAGTTCGAAAGGAAAACTGAAGTGTCTTCTCTATTTTGCATCAATCGGCCTTGCGTACATGTTCGT
>JAUVCU010000299.1 GCA_030590715.1 Lentisphaeria bacterium | reverse complement strand
TCAATATCAGAATTTGAAAGCATCTGCATAGCCACCGGTTCAACCGAACGGATATTTTGATCCTTTTTCGGTAATTGCAGAAAATTACCAACATACCAGTCTTCATCTGATGTCAGTTCAGCCCTTTGCTCAATAATATTTTTGACGGTTGATGCAATTGGACCATTCTCAGAAGCAAAATAGTTATCATTGGTGATCATGCGACCAAACTTACGTAGATGGTATCTGTCTGCAAGGTAAACCATTGCAAAAAGTTTTACTTTACCAATTTTCTTAGTCGATGTAGCCTGAGCAAAATAATTAATAGTTTGAACGGTTTTTTTAAGATTAAATTCTAATGTCATAATGTGTTGTGCTCTTTTATAATTTCTGTATAATTTGCAGGAACGTAGTCGTACCTGCAATTAATTCTACAGGCAGAGTATTTATTTCATAATATTCCGCCGCAGAATTAATGAAGGAACTTAAAAAACACGATTTACAATACAATCTTGATTAAACAATAAATAAATGAGGAAACGATTGCTTTTAATCAATGAGTTTATATGTTTGCCACAAATTCCTCGGGTCGAGGTAAATACGATTCCCGCCTGAGCAAAGACTATATAAAATGAAGGAATACAATATGCATAAAATACAGCTTCCCGCAGAAGTAAATGAGGAAAATTTATTTCAATTCCTGACAAAACTTGCTTCGGGCGAAGAACATAGCGAGATTGTTTTTGATTTTAAGAAAATGATTCACTACATACCATCGGCACTTGTTGCCATGGTTAGCTCTATCCAGCGTTGGAAAAGCCAGAAGAAAAAGATTCGTTTTAAAAATCACAAACAGTGCAACGCATATAAATATCTTGTCCGCATCGACTTTTTTGAACAATGCGGAATAAAGAACAAAGGGCTATCTGAAAAATTAAAAGCAGCAAATAGTATTGTTTGTATCCAAAATGTCGAGAATGTTCCATTTATGGCCATGGATATTGCGCAAACAATTGCGCCGGATATGAAAGACCTTAATCTACCGGAAGATGAAACCGGTCTGCTTGATTGTGTTGAATATGTGATTGCTGAACTTGGGAAAAACATTGAACAACACTCAGGCGGAACAGGCGTTGTTACTGCTCAATATTTCCCATCGACAGGATACGTCAGAATTGCGATTGCCGATAACGGAATCGGCATTCGTGAAAGCTTTAAGCAGAAAGAAGTTGATTTTTCTTCAGATATCGACGCTGTTGAAAAAGCTTTGGATAACAAGACTGAACTTTCAAAATTAAATACACTTGCCTCTAAATTTGACGGACAGTTTATTGTCGTTTCAAATCAGGCATTTGTTACATTGGATGAAGCAAAAGTATTCGATAAGGATCGTGGTTTCAAAGGTACGCTCTGCGCTTTCTCGTTTAAGAAATTCGAAACGAAAGGTTTTGATAAGACGCTTTATAACGTAAACCGTTAATTAGAAAGTCCACGTAAAAAAGATTTTCACACATAAATGAGCTGCAGTTACAAATTTTGTGATTGCAGTTCATCAAGCCTCGGAGAGGACGTACACATATATCTTCGAGGCCTCTGGGTTTGGCTCGTAAGATTTAAAATGATTTGATCACAAGTTAAGCGTCCTCAACGCAAACTGAAGTTTGAACTCCTACAACAATACGGTTAGCCCGGTGAGAGAGGCAATGTTACCTCTACGCGCACGGCACATTTGTAATACTATTGGATAATCCAGCGACACGGCAAAAGTGTTGTCGGAGTACAAGCTTCAGCTTGTTAAAAAAAATATTTGAGAAGTATTCTTTAGACTTTAGAACTTTGTTTTTTTAGCTCTAATTTGTCATACAGCTCAAGCATATTATGATAATGTGCATGAAGCGTTGTATCTATCAGGAACTCTTCACCTTTTAAAATACGCAAAGCTTTTTCGACTCGTTCTTGACCATATATGTTGAACAGTGCCTCTTCATAATCTTCCCAGTCCAGCTCATTTAAATCAATTCTGATCAGCTCTCCGACAAGGTGTCCCAGCTTACAAGTACCAAACTCAAGTGATTCGAGTGCTTCCTCTGCATTTCCGAGAAGAATATGTATTTGTGCTTTGAACTCAAGCAACGTGAACTTGTTCTCAAATATAACCCCGATATATTTTTCAACATTGATTGAATCATGCAGTGTGTCAATTGTGTCGAGAATATCTTCTGCATCAATATCTTTGAAATTTAAAACCATATTCCTGATTAACTTACCGCTGTTCCTATTGTTGTAGGACAGATCCTCTATAGGGTAAACCTCGGAAACTCCCGGCACGACCATCTGGCATGAATAAAAACCAAGGTAACTGTATTCGCGCAGGTATATCTCTTTGCCCATATCTTTCAGAATATTTGTGAGGTAGTTGTATTCGGCATCGCTACCTTCACCATTGTAACTCCATGGCGAATAATCAAAACTTTTTACTGAGCTCAAGAAGTTAAACCCTATTTTACCGTTTGAGTCAATAAAGTGTGACTCAAGATTTGAGCTATCCGAAACAAATCTCATGTCAAAAGTAGGGATTTCAAATGCCCCTAGGTTGTCAAGACCACGACCCTGCATCAGTTCTGTCATCGTACGCTCAAGTGAAACTTCTAAAATCGGGTGCGAACCAAAAGAAACAAATAATGTTGACTTTTCTGGATTGATCAACGAAATGGCTGTTACAGGATACTTACCACCCAGGGACGCATCAAGAACTTCCACAACATAACCTAATTTTCGCAAAGCTATTACATCACTATTCAGACGCGGGAATGACTGGATAATCTCTTCCGGAAACTTCGGCAGTGCATATCCATTTTGGATAATCTCTATTTTGGCAAACCGTTCAAATATTTCACTCAGAGCCTGCACTTGTGACTCCTGGGGAGTATTTCCCGTAGCGAGACCGTTACTCAGGTAGAGATTGCTTAAAATATTTTGTGGTATATATACTGTTTCACCACTCGATTTTTTTATAAACGGTAGAGCGACGATCTTGTCATCATAATCACTATTAAAATCCACAAGGTCTTCATCATGTAATTCGCCATCGGGATTGTACAGCGAACGCAGTTCATCATTCAGATAGTCTCCTCCAAATGCAAAGGCCTTTTCATCCGGGAAATATTTTCGATTTGGCAGGTGGAAGTCAAT
>JAUVCU010000165.1 GCA_030590715.1 Lentisphaeria bacterium | reverse complement strand
GGTAACGGTGGTACATACCCTCGCCATGCGGATCTGCTGGCTGTTGATATTGACCGCGCTACTGCAACTAAATACATTGACCGATTTATTATGTACTACATCAAAACGGCTGATAAGCTGCAGCGTACATCAACGTGGTTGATGAACCTTGACGGAGGCATTGATAAATTAAAAGCGGTCGTGATTGAAGATTCGCTTGGGATTTGTAATGAGCTTGAAGCTCAAATGGATCATATTGCAGCTACATATCAGGACGAGTGGGCAACTGCGGTTAAAACACCTGAGCAAAAAGCTAAGTTTAAACATTTCATCAACAGTGATGAAAAAGATAATGTTGACTTGATCGAAGTTCGCGGGCAAATGAAACCTGCTCTTTGGGATAAAGAATATGCTCAGCCTGAAATTGTCGAATCTGCGGCGACTGCTGAAACGAAATGGATTAGCTTTGGTTCGGCGGATAAGGTTCCAGCAAATGGTGGAGCTACAGTGAAGCACGGCGACTATCAGATTGCGGTATTCAACTTTGCGGTAACGGGTGAGTGGTATGCGTGTCAGAACCTTTGTCCGCATAAGAGAGAGATGGTACTTGCACGCGGGTTGACTGGTGATACAAAAGGTATTCCTCAGATCTCGTGTTCAATTCACAAAAAATCATTCTCGTTACAAGATGGTCAAGGCCTGTCTGACAGCACGTACAGCATTAAGACGTTTGATGTGGACGTTCGTGATGGTGAGTTGTTTATTGCTCTTCCTGCAGATAAAGATCTGGAAGCTTTAAACATTCGTGACAAAAAGAAAGAAGGTCACGTCTGCGGATGTTCAGCGTAACTTAACGTGTTATAGTAAACTTGTTATTAGTCAATAATTAATAACATTGCAGTCATCTTTCGATGGCTGCAATGTCTTTTTATAAAGGCCGACCGGTTATGGATTGTATCGAATGCCCTCAGCTGCTTATGATAGGTTCAGCTGAACGAAATCTCGGGAAAACTGAATTTATCTGCCGTGTCATAAAGCACCTTTCAAAAACTACTGCCGTTGTCGGACTGAAAATCACTATTGTCGAAGATGTTGACGGCATCAAAAAGAGCCCATCCCTTCAGCATTGTGAAAGTTATAACCAGCTTGATAGTGATTTTGCAATATTCGAGGAAACTGACCACACGGGGCGGAAAGATACTCAGCGTATGTTACGGGCTGGAGCAACTGATGTTTTTTGGGTCTTATCTCTGAGAAGTAAGTTGCCCGATGCGGTCAAAGCTTTATTTGATGTTTTGAATTCAAAAAACTATGGCGCAGAAACTCCTCTTATTTTGGAAGGAAACAGTGTTCGCTCACTTGTTGATCCTTCACTGCACATGATTATAAAACACCATGAAAGAGCAGTAGAAAAAGAGTCTTGTCTGGAGCTTATGCCGATAGCAGATGCTGTCGTTGATTCTTTTGACGAAGGCTGGAGTGTCAGTCCTGATCAGCTTTTATGGAATGGAACTCAGTGGAAAATATCTCCCGCAATAACAGCAATTGTCCTTGCCGGCGGTAAAAGTTCCAGAATGGGACAAAATAAGTGTCTTTTAGACATTGATGGATCTACTTTGATTGAGTACATTGTCGATCAGTTATTCCAACATTTCGATGATGTTTTGGTCAGCACGAATAATAAAGATGCTTATAATCTCAAAAAAGTAAACTTTATAAAAGACGAAAAGCCGGACTGCGGGCCGGTTATGGGACTTATTTCTTCGCTCAAACAATCGTCTACTGAATTGAATTTTGTAACGACCTGTGATGTCCCGGAAATTAAGGTTGAAATCATAAATGAGATGGTCGATAACATTGCTTGTTACGACGCAGTACTTGGAAAGACCCCCGATGGAAGAATTCAGCCTTTGTTTGGCGTGTACCGCCGTTCTGCTTTGAACAGGATTGAAGATCTGTTCAAGGCCGGAACACGATCGGTACACGGGGTTGTAGGTTCTCTATCCGTCGGGTTTATAGATATAGATTATAAATGGTATGCAAACCTCAATACTCCACAGGAGTATGAAGGATATAAAGGAGGTCGATAATTATGATTTCTGTAAAAGAAGCCGGCGATATAGTGCTGGCAAATGTTTTTAAACCGAAAATTGAATCGGTAGAGTTACTGGATAGTGTAGACAGAGTTCTTGCAGAAGATGTGATTGCAGATATGCCTATGCCCCCTTTCAATAAATCGGCGATGGATGGCTACGCCTGCAGATATAACGAACTCGGTTCTGAAATGGAATTGATCGAAATAATCGCTGCGGGGAAACTACCTGAAAAAACGGTTCGTGACGGACAATGTTCGAAGATCATGACCGGCGCAAAAGTGCCTGAAGGTGCTGATTGCGTCTTCATGGTCGAGTATTCCGAAGTGCTTGAAAATGGTAATGTTATTTTTAACGGTAAAGATACAAAACCGAATATATGTTTTCTTGGTGAAGACCTGCTGAAAGGTGATGTGATAATTGAAAAAGGAGTGAAGATAACTCCTGCACACATCGCTACGCTCGCATCGGTTGGGTATTTTCAGGTTGAAGTGTACTGCGCTCCGAAGGTTGGGATTGTTGTAACCGGCAGTGAGCTGGTTCGTGTGGATGATGTTCCCGAAGCGGGACAGATCCGTGACAGTAATGGTCCTCAGATTTATGCGCAGGTCCAGAAAGCCGGCGGTATACCCGATTTCTACGGTATTGTTTCCGATGAACGTGAATTGACAACCCAAGTCATTACCGAAGCATTGGAAGAAAATGACCTGGTTCTTATTTCCGGTGGTAGTTCGATGGGAGACTGGGACTTCGTGCCCGAGATCCTTGAAGAATGCGGAATGAAGATCCTGTTTGATAAAATATCAATCAAACCCGGTAAACCTACTACATTCGCGGTTTCAGATTCGACTGCATGTTTTGGTATGCCCGGCAATCCTGTTTCCACATTTGTCATTTTTGAATTGTTTGTGAAACCGTGGATCAACGGGTCTATGAGTTGTTCTGATGAAGAAATGAAACTTTCGTTACAGGTTTCCGGTACGGCTCGCCGCAAAAGCGCAGACCGTACGTGCGTGTTGCCTGTTTCCTTTAAGGAAGGCGGTAAGGTTGCTCCTGTTAAGCTTAACGGTTCCGCTCACATTACAGCAATGACAAAAGCTGATGGGCTGGGATTTTATCCAGCTGATGTGACGATCATAGAAGATGGGGACATGGTTGATGTTAGACTCATTTAACAGGCCTGTTACGTACATGCGGATCTCGGTGACGGACCGCTGTAATATCAGATGCCAGTACTGCATGCCCGAAGAGCCCTGCTTTATCGATAAAGAACGTGTTCTTTCCGCGGATAAAATTATTGAAGTGGTTGAGGAAGCTGTACGTCTTGGTTTTAGTAAATTCAGACTGACTGGTGGAGAGCCGCTTTTGAGAAAAGATATTCTTGATATCGTGCGTGGAATCGCTTCGGTTGAAGGTGTAACAGATTTCGGTATGACAACCAACGGTTTGCTTCTTGGCATGTATGCGGTTGAACTTAAGAAAGCCGGACTGCACCGTATTAATGTTCACATTGATACAGTTGATGAAGACCGCTTTTCGGAAATTACGCGTGGTGGTGATCTGAAGCGTGTTCTTTCCGGAATTGAGGAAGCACAACTGGCCGGCTTTGACAAGATAAAACTTAACTGTGTAATTTCAGATCTTAATGATGAACAAGACCGTGAAGAGGTCGCTTATTATGCTCGGGAAAATAATCTTGAAGCGCGATTTATTAAAGAGATGAGCCTGAGTGACGGCGAGTTTTGGAAAGTGCTTGGCGGTGAGGGCGGGGACTGCGAAAACTGTAACCGTATTCGCATGTCCTGCGAAGGCAATATCTATCCGTGCCTGTTCAGCGATATGGCTTATTCTATCAAAGAACACGGCATTACCGAAGCAATTACTCGTGCTATCAGCTTAAAGCCCGAATCGGGTGAAACGGCTAACCGGTCGTTTAATGTACTTGGAGGATAATTTGGAAAATACGAAAAATAAACTTTCACATATCGGTGCTGATAATCGTCCCGAAATGGTCGATGTTTCGGCAAAAACAGAACAACTGCGCACGGCTCACGCTCGCGGATTTATTCATTTGAATGAAGAGACTGTTGGTCAGATCTCAGAAAATACCACGAAGAAAGGTAATGTGCTGATAACGGCGGAGATTGCCGCTGTACAAGCTATGAAACGCACGTGGGAACTTATCCCTCTTTGTCACCAGCTTAACCTGACTAAAGTTTCGGCTGTTGCTGAGCTTCAGGAAAATGGTGTCGAAGTTACGGCAATAGCGCGCTGCATCGGCGTGACCGGCGTTGAGATGGAAGCGTTAACCGGCGTTAATGTGGCCTTACTGACAATTTATGATATGTGTAAGGCCGTGGATAAAAATATGGTTATGACAGATATAACTCTTCTGGACAAAACGAAAGAGGATCTTTGATGAGAGCATTTTCTGTTTATGCATTGAATATTTCAGAAGAAAAAACGGTGAAAAAATGCTCTGTACCTTCTGTCGAGATTAATGAATTGGGGATTGTGGGAGATGCACATGCGGTGCGTGGTCACCGTCAGATTCCTTTGCTTTCAAAGGAAATTCTATATGACCTTTCTCAGACACATGGCCGTGAAATCGCTCCCGGTGAATTGGGCGAAAATATTACAGTAACCGGATTTGCTCTCGATCATGTTGCTATGCTCGATCGTTTTACCTGTGGTGGAATTGAGCTCGAAGTAACGCAGGTGGGACTGAATAACCATGACTTAGGGCATGAGGTTACCAATGATAAGGGCGACTTTAT
>JAUVCU010000196.1 GCA_030590715.1 Lentisphaeria bacterium | reverse complement strand
TTTTTGCAGATCGGTAATGCTTGCTCAGGGTGATTTTGCCGCTTTTCTCGATGCCAACGATTCCGACCGGGCTGAACTTCTTGAAAAAATGACCGGAACAGAAGTCTACGCAAATATTTCTATGCTGGTTCATGAGCGTGCTAAATGTGAATCAGACAAACTCCAGCAGCTTGACGCTTCCTTGAACGGCATTGATTTGATGGATGAACAAGAGCTTGAAGACCTTGGGAAGGAGCTTAAAGCAAAAGCGGTTGAAGCTGAATCTGTTTTCAAGAAGGTAGAAACAGCCAACAACAGCAGGCTGTGGCTTGTAGGGATTGAAAATCATAAAAAAACGTTAACTTCTGCTCAGAATCAGTTAAAAGAGCTGGATCTTGAATTTGCAGATAATACCGGAAAGTTTGCAGAACTTGAGAATCACAAAAAGGTTTCGGTATTTAAGTCTGAATTTGATCAGCTGGAAAAACTCAGGAAAGAATCAGGCACGGAAAAGAAGAGCCTGGAAACAGCGCACCAGAACTACCTTGCGTCTCAGGAGTCATTGAAGAAGGCAGAGGAAAGCACTGCTGTTTCAAAAAAGGAGCTGGCTGAGGTTCTGGACAGGAAGGTGTCTTTGGACTCGGTTATTCCGGAAGTGATCAAATTGGATGGGCTTATAAACGGAACTTCTCTTAAGCTTCAGGAACTCAATGATAAATTCTCTTTGGCTGGCGCGAATCTGAAAGAGCTTACTGGAGAAAAGACAAAATTGGAAAGTGAAAGGTCTGATCAGCTGAATGACCTTGAGAGTGTTGAACTCTATCTGAAAAACAATGTTCACAATAAAGAACTAGAGCAGTTGTACGGCGTTATAGAAGCAACTCTACGTGACCTTTCTGTATTACGAGAGGAAATTCATTCTCAGAAAAAAGAGAAGCTCAACTCTCAGAATGAACTGGCTGAAGCGAAGGAACTTATTACCGGTTTTGGGGATCAGCTGATAAATGCCCGGGAGGAACGGGATTCTGTTTTAGAAACAAAGCTTGGATTAGAGGCGGAACTCGAAAAGCTCCTTGATGGGAAAAAATCAGAGGATTGGGTGGCTCTTGTTGATGGAGAAAAGGAGCGGTTAAGGACGCTGCAGGAAATGATCCGGCTTGGTGAAGAGTGCACTCCGTTCCTGAATGAGCTGGCTCAGGAACCAAAGAATCTTTTGGTTTTGAATGATGATATAAAGCGTGTTGGTAATCTGAAGTTATCGGCCGAAAATGAGCTGGCTGAACTCAAAAAAGACCTTGAAGATCTTGCTGAAAAACGTCGATATGAGCTCTTGATCGGGAAATATGAGGATGACCGCAAATCTCTGCAGGACGGTAAAGAGTGCCCGTTGTGTGGATCTTTAGATCATCCTTTTGCCGTTGATGTCCCGAAGATAAACGGAACTGAAGTCAGGATTGATGAAAAAAAGAGTTTTCATGACGATGCCGAAGTGCAATTGCGCCGGGCAGAGAAAGAGCTTGCGATACTTCAGACGGAGTACAAGTCTATGCTCGAATTGTCAAAACATAGAAAGGTGAAGGTTTCGGCTTACAAGCAGCGATGGCAGACGCTGGCTGATTCAGTGAATATTACTTATGATCCCGGAGCGTGGGAATTGGTGCGCGATGATATCTCCAGCCTGACCGAGTATAATGAGGCTTCTGTTAAGAGACTGGATAAAATACGAAAGCTTACTTCTAATATTGGCGAAACTTCGCAGAAACTTTCTGTATCAGAAAAAGCGTTAGCTGACCTTTCTATTTCAGAGAGAGATCTGAGATCGAAATCGGAAACGGCTACGGAAAAACTTAAGTTTATTAATAGTACATTTGATAAGCAGGCCGCAAAAGAAAAGTCGCTTATTGAGAGTCTTGAGGCGAGCTTGTCTAAGTTCGACGTTGAAGTGCCTGAACCGGGATGTGAATCGTCATGTTCGGCTGTGCTCCTGGAAAGAAAAAATCAGTACGCGATCAATAAGGATAAGAAAAATACCATAGATCGTGAGCTGTTGCTAATATCCGGAGACTATAAGAATGTCTGTGGGAATATGGAGAAAGAAAGCGGGAATTTCAAGGTTTTAGAATCGCAGAAAAAGAATCTGATAGATGAGCTTGCTGCGTTCAAAACAGGGCGGGAGTCAATGTTTGGAAATGACAACGTTGAAGATGCTCTTGCTGGGATATCTGCAGAAATCCAGAAAGATCAGTCCTGCTTTGATGATGCACAGAAAGCTTGGTCATCGGCAAAAGAGAAGAGTGTTTTCTGTGAATCGAAACTCTCTTCGGTTAAATCTCAGTTGGAGAGGCTTGAACTGGAGTATGAAACTCTTTTGAGGTCAGCTGAAACTGAAGTTGTTAAAAATGGCTTTGACTCTATCGGTCAAGCTGTAGGTTTTCTTTTGGATAGTGAAGCCTGTAACAAGGTTATGAGTCTGGCTCAAGCGCTTGAGAAACGAAAAACAGAAGCAGAAACGAGGCTTTGTGATGCTGAGGAAATGCTATCATTGGAGATTGAAAAAAAGATAACGGATAAAGGGATCGCGGAGCTTCAGGTTGAGATTGAAGAGTTCAATGCGTTAAAAACGTCTTTGGATCGTGAGCTTGGTGGGATTAATTCGAAGTTGGAAGCTCATAAAGAGCGGGAGTCAAAGCAGAAAGAATTTATCCTGAAAATTCATGCCCAGCGTAAAGAGTTTGAACGCTGGAATAAAATGAGTTCTCTTATCGGATCTGCGGACGGGAAGAAGTTTAGAAAATTTGCTCAGGGGCTTACTCTTGAACATTTGGTGAAGTTGGCGAATATACATTTGATGGAGCTGAACGACCGTTACATGCTGCAGCGTTCCGGTGAAAGTGAACTGGATATTGTTGTGGTCGATACCTATCAGGCTGATACGGTGCGTACAACTAAGACTTTGTCCGGTGGGGAATGTTTTTTGGTGAGTCTGGCTCTGGCCCTTGGATTATCTCAGCTCAGCAGCAGAAAGGTTCAGGTTGATTCTTTGTTTATGGATGAGGGATTTGGAACGTTGGATTCTGAAACTCTGGATGTGGCGTTGTCAGCTCTTCATAACCTGCAGTCGAGCGGTAAGGTTATCGGTGTGATATCTCATGTTGAGGCTTTGAAGGAGCGCATTCCTGTGCAGATAAAAGTAACCCGAAAATCCAGAGGAACCAGTGAAATCGCAGTTGTAGGGTAATTGCTTGTGTGCGATTGCTATTGATTGTTTTTCGATTACCATTTGGTAAGTTTATGCTCAATTGAAGGTTTATTTTAAAAAAATAGATATTAAAGAAGAAAGCGATCTTATTAACAACAGAGAATATAAAAAGCTGGTTAAGGAGCTGGAAAAGAAGATGACAGAGATTCAAGGGTCTTTGCACAGTACTCCGGTTATCTAACCGTAAAATAATGAGTTGTTCGAGCCCGGGTTATTCCGGTTTTTTTGCCTTATGAATTAACTACTTTTTGGGATTTGAGTTTGGAGAATTCACAATAGATGCTCAATTGTCAGCAGATTATTTTTAAGAAACTTATTTAACGGGAAGTATATTATGATTTCAGCATCAAACTTGAAAAAAGGTACAGTAATAGAAGTAAATAAAACGGCTCAGATTGTCGAGACAATAGCGGGTAAAAGCCCTTCAGCACGTGGTGGTTCAACGATTTATAAAATTCGCGCAAGAAACCTGGTTACTGGTCAAAAAGTTGATCACAGTTTCAAAGGTGATGATATGCTTGTGGAACCCGATTTTGAGAAGCGTCCGGTTGAATTTTCGTACATTGAAGCTGATAACTATGTGTTTATGGATCTTGAGTCGTATGAGCAACACGAACTTAACAAGCAGTTTATCGGTGATGATATCTATTTCCTGAAAGAAGGGTTTGAGTGTACCGCGCTTCTTATCGACGGAGCTCTTAAAGCTTTGACACTACCTGATACTGTCGTTCTTAAAGTTATCGAGTGTGATCCTTCTGCTAAATCAGCTTCTGCTACAGCTCGTACTAAAAATGCTAAAGTTGAAACTGGTTTTGAACTTCAGGTTCCTGAATACCTTGAATCTGACGAGCTTATCAAAATCAATACTCGTACTGGAGAGTATCAGTCACGCGCTAAAAAGTAGTAATCGTTTTTAGAATACAGCCCGTCAGGTGATCCTGCCGGGCTTTTTATTTTTAGATAAAAGTACCAACTCATATTCTATTTGATCTAATCAGCCCGAGTCAGCATTGTTCCTTTCAGTAAACTTAAGTACGAGTTTTAGACGACTTTTTACCAGTGAAAAATGGCTTTCAAAACTAGATGAATCATTATCTTTTATCATTGCAGACTCCAATTCTGTTGCAGCTAGGTA
>JAUVCU010000215.1 GCA_030590715.1 Lentisphaeria bacterium | reverse complement strand
TCTTTACCTTCGAACTTCTCAGTTGTCATAAGGTATTCGCGTGGATCTTCACCCTGCACGAGGATAGCTTCTTTTTGACCGTAGTCAACTTTTTTAGCACCAGACCATTGTGGCCATGGGTTAGCATCAAGATTACGCTCAGCCGGAGGCTCAGGCATGATCTCAAGCTGGATCACAGATTTACATCCGTGACGAAGCGAAGTTCCTACACAGTCAGTACCAGTATCACCACCACCGATAACAACAACGTTCTTACCTTTAGCATTGATGTAGTTACCATCTTCAAGATTGCTATCAAGAAGAGACTTCGTGTTCGCTGTAAGGAATTCCATAGCGAAGTAAACACCATCTAGCTCGCGACCGTCAACAGGAAGGTCACGCGGCTTAGTAGCACCAGTAGTAATCGCAATAGCATCAAACTCAGCTTGAATCTGAGTTGCAGGAATATCTTTACCAATCTCAGTGTTCGTTACAAACTGTATACCTTCTTTAGCAAGAAGATCGATACGACGTTGAACAACTGTTTTTTCGATCTTCATGTTTGGAATACCATACATCATAAGACCACCAATACGGTCTGCACGTTCGAAAACAGTTACGTTGTGACCAGCTTTGTTAAGCTGATCAGCACATGCAACACCAGCAGGTCCACCACCGATAACGGCAACTTTCTTGTCTGTACGAACTTCTGGAGGCTGTGGAACAACCCATCCGTTCTCGAAACCTTTGTCGATAATTGCGCGTTCGTTGTCGTGGATAGTAACAGCAGGCTCGTTGATACCAAGTACGCATCCAGCTTCACATGGAGCAGGACATACGCGGCTTGTTACTTCCGGCAGGTTGTTTGTACGGTGAAGACGATCAAGAGCGTCTTTCCAGCGTCCCTGAAAAATCAGGTCATTCCACTCAGGAATCAGGTTGTTGATTGGACATCCAGACGCCCCGCCAGGAAGCATAGCCCCCTGGTGACAGAATGGAACACCACAATCCATACAACGAGCTCCCTGCTCTTTGCACTCTTCTTCTTCGCGAAGAACATATACTTCATTCCAATCCTTCAAGCGGTCCGCTTCCGGACGCGCTGGATTAGATTTTCTATCGTATTCTAAAAATCCAGTAGGTTTACCCATTTTTAATAATCTCCTTATTCAGCCTATTACAGATTAGCCAGGTGCATGTCAAATGCGGCATCCATAATGTCATCTTCATTTTCGTATTGACCATCTTTCGATACAGCATCGATGTAGCCAAGGATCTTTTTGTAGTCAACTGGCATAACTTTAACAAACGACTTAACCGTGTTGTCCCAGTCACCAAGTAGACGTTCAGCAACAGCAGAACCAGTTTTCTGCTCGTGCTTAACAACCATACCTTTGATGTATGCAATCTCTTCAGCATCTTCTAGAGCTTCAAGAGCAGTAAGCTCAGGATTCCAGTTGTCTTTGAAAGTTCCGTTAGCATCAAGAACGTAAGCGATACCACCAGACATTCCGGCAGCGAAGTTACGACCTGTTTCACCAAGGATGATAGCGCGTCCACCAGTCATATATTCACAACCGTGGTCTCCGATACCTTCAACCACAACTTCTGCACCAGAGTTACGTACACAGAAACGTTCACCGGCCATACCGTTGATGAATGCTTCACCTTTTGTAGCACCGTAGAATGCAACATTACCAACGATAATGTTTTCTTCAGCTACGAATTGAGCAGTACGATCTGGATAAACAGCAAGGTTACCACCAGAAAGACCTTTACCGATGTAGTCATTCGCGTCACCCTCAAGCTCAACGTCAACACCTTTAGCCATGAATGCCCCTAGAGACTGACCACAAGATCCGCGAAGTTTAACTTTGATAGTTCCTTCAGGAAGACCTTCACCGTTGTACTTCTTAGAGATCTCGTTCGAAAGCATTGTTCCAACCGAACGGTCTGTATTGATAACGTCGAAGCTAGCTTCAACTTTCTCACCGTTTTCAAGAGCCGGCTTAGCAGCTTCAATGATTTTCCAGTCAAGGATCTGATCCATAAGGTGATCCTGGTCCTGCTCTTTATATAGAGCTTGTGAAGCATCACCTTCTTCTTTGAATAGAAGTGGAGAAAGATCAACGCTTTTGTATT
Organism: Lentisphaeria bacterium; assembly: GCA_030590715.1. Lineage (GTDB taxonomy): Bacteria > Verrucomicrobiota > Lentisphaeria > Victivallales > JAUVCU01 > JAUVCU01. The sequence goes on along the minus strand of JAUVCU010000215.1, from coordinate 2,102 downwards.
TCCAGTGATCGTTGTTGTCACGGAATTTAAGAACTTGAGCCTGTCCGATCATCTCGTTAATTGTTCTGAAACCAAGTTCAGCCATAATCTCACGTAGACCTTCAACCATGTATTTGAAGAAAGTAACAAGCCATTCCGGATCACATTTGAACTTACCACGTAGCTCGCCACGCTGAGTCGCGATACCGACAGGACATGTATTGCTGTGACACTTACGCATCATGATACATCCCTGAACAACAAGGGCTGCTGTAGCAACTCCCCACTCTTCAGCACCAAGAAGTGTAGCGATAGCAAGGTCGCGACCAGTTTTCATCTGTCCGTCAGCCTGAACTACGATACGGTTACGAAGTTTGTTCTTAACAAGAGTCTGATGAGCCTCGGCAAGACCAAGCTCCCATGGAAGACCAGCATGTTTGATAGAAGATAGTGGAGAAGCTCCAGTACCACCGTCAAATCCGGCGATAAGAACAGCATCAGCTTTAGCCTTACAAACACCGGCAGCAATTGTTCCAACACCAGTCTCAGACACAAGCTTAACGTTTACACGTGCAGCACGGTTAGAGTTCTTAAGGTCGAAGATAAGCTGAGCCAGGTCCTCAATAGAGTAGATATCGTGATGAGGAGGAGGTGAGATAAGACCAACACCCGGAGTAGAGTTACGAGTACGTGCAATCCATCCACTTACTTTATGTCCGGGAAGATGTCCACCTTCACCTGGTTTCGCTCCCTGAGCCATTTTGATCTGAAGCTCTTGAGCATTTGTAAGGTAGTAACTGTTTACACCGAAACGACCAGAAGCGATCTGCTTAGTAGCAGAACACATGTTGTCTCCATTTTCCATTAGAGAGAAACGTATAGGATCCTCACCACCTTCACCAGAGTTCGACTTACCGCCGATACGGTTCATTGCGATAGCAAGAGTAGTATGAGCTTCCCACGAGATCGAACCGAATGACATAGCACCAGTTACGAAACGCTTAAGGATATTTTCTGTAGGCTCAACTTCGTCAAGAGAAACAGGTTCACGGTCAGCATTGAAGTCCATAAGACCACGAAGTGTAAATGCTTCAGTATTCTGATCATTTACAATTTGGCTGTACTCTTTGAATTTACTGTAGTCAGAACCACGAGTCGCTTCTTGAAGAAGACGGATAGTATCTGGATTAAACAGGTGACGCTCACCATCTTTACGCCAGTGGTACTCACCACCAGAATCAAGAACTTTAGATCCTCCACCACGTGTCGGGAAACCGTTGCGATGCTTAACCATTGCTTCAATAGCGATCTGGTCAAGATTCATACCTTCGATACGGCTGACAGCACCGGTGAAGTATTTGTTTACAACTTCAGAGTTGATTCCAAGAATCTCGAAGATCTGTGCACCCTGGTATGAAGCAAGAGTAGAGATACCCATTTTCGAGAAGATCTTAAGAAGTCCACCGTCAACAGATTTGATATAGTTTTGGATAGCTTGGTCAGCAGTGATATCACCAAGAAGATCTTGTTCGTTAAGATCAACGATAGTTTCAATTGCAAGGTATGGATTAACTGCAGAAGCACCAAAACCAAGAACAGTTGCAAAATGATGAACTTCGCGAACATCACCAGCTTCAACGATAATATCAACTTTACCACGTTTACCTTCACGGATTAGGTGATGATGAACAGCAGAAGTAGCAAGAACAGATGGAATTGGAGCGTGATCCGAATCCATTCCGCGGTCAGAAAGACAGATGATTGAGTAACCGTCTTCGATCGCGTCAACAGCGTAACGGCAGATACGGTCAAGAGCAGCTTCAAGAGCTCCTTCAGTACCGTCAGCTTTGAAACACATGTTCAGCTTTTTAGTCTGGAAGTGGAATTTATCAACGTAACGAAGCTTCTCAAGATCTTCGTTTGTAAGAACAGGCTGTTTGATCGCGATACGGCGACAGTGTTCCGGAGATTCAGTAAGAACGTTTTTGAAACCACCAACGTATGTACGAAGGTCCATAACCACGCGCTCACGGATCGGGTCGATCGGCGGGTTTGTAACCTGTGCAAACAATTGTTTGAAGTAGTGAGAAAGCTGTTGAGGCTTATCTGAAAGAATCGCAAGA
>JAUVCU010000301.1 GCA_030590715.1 Lentisphaeria bacterium | reverse complement strand
GCGTTTTCTGATTCTAAAAGTGGAAGTATCATTTGTGGCTGTTCTTTCATCCGGTCAAAATTAACTATTTGAATTAGTAGTGTTCCGTTTTCTTTCAGCGTGCTTTTTGCTTTTTTTAGAAACTTCAGAACTTCATCTTCAGAAGAAAGGTGGGCAAGAGTATTTCCGAAGCAGCTGATCAGTCCAAAGCTTTCTGATTGAAATTCTGTCTCTAATTCCAGCATGTTTAACGCTTTAAAGGATTCATTCTCTTTCGTGCTTTCTTTGGCTTCTGCAATCATGTTTTCATCCAGATCAATGCCGTGTATTGATTCAAAACAATCAGAAAGAGCATGACAAAGTAATCCGGTTCCACATCCAACATCCAAAAAGTTTGTCGATCCGCCTGAAAAAGATTTCACAAAATTAATTGTTGGTTCTTTAGCGGGGAAAAGTTCGCTATAGTATTTGGAAAGCAGTGTGTAGAAATTCATCGTTTAAAATCCTCTTTTTGAATAAATACAAAAAAGGCGCACATGCCGAAGCAGGTGCGCCTTGTATAACTAGCTAAATAACTGAGTTACGGATTAGTTTCCGTATACAGCTAGGTCACCAAGTTGCTCTTCGATACGAAGAAGTTGGTTATACTTAGCGATCCTGTCAGAACGGCTAAGTGAACCAGTTTTGATTTGACCAGAGTTCGTAGCAACTGCAAGGTCTGCAATTGTTGAATCTTCAGTCTCACCAGAACGGTGTGAAGTAACAGAAGTAAATCCAGCACGGTGAGCCATTTCAATAGCGTCAAGAGTCTCTGTAAGAGTTCCGATCTGGTTAACTTTGATTAGGATTGAGTTAGCAGCACCAAGCTTGATACCTTTTGAAAGGTATTCAACGTTTGTAACGAAAAGGTCGTCACCAACGATCTGGCAAGTATCTCCGATCTGTCCCATAAGAGCAACCCAACCATCCCAGTCGTTTTCGTCCATTCCGTCTTCGATAGAATCAATTGGGTAGTTTTTAGTAAGCTCAGCTAGGAATGCAGCTTGCTCAACAGAGTTACGTTTTACAGCGTCAGCTCCTTCGAACATAGTGTAGTCGTATACACCGTTTTCGAAGAATTCAGAAGCAGCACAGTCAAGAGCGATAGAAACATCTCCACCATCTTCTTTACGTCCTGGCTTGTATCCAGCGTTTTTGATAGCTTCGATGATAGACTCAAGAGCGTCTTCAGTTCCAGCAAGAGCAGGAGCAAATCCACCTTCGTCTCCAACAGCTGTTGAAAGACCACGTTTCTTAAGAACAGATTTAAGGCTGTGGAATACTTCAGCACCCATACGAAGAGCTTCTTTGAAAGTAGGAGCTCCAACTGGACGGATCATGAACTCTTGGAATGCGATAGGAGCATCAGAGTGAGAACCACCATTGATGATGTTCATCATTGGAACTGGAAGAGTTTTCGCGTTTGTTCCACCGATATAACGGTAAAGAGGAATATCAAGAGCGTTAGCAGCAGCTTTAGCAACAGCTAGTGAAACACCAAGCATCGCGTTAGCTCCAAGAGCGCTTTTGTTTTTAGTTCCGTCAAGCTCGATCATAGCTTTATCGATTCCAGCCTGGTCAAGAGCATCCATTCCCTCTACAGCTGGGAAGATTTTTTCGTTAACGTTAGCAACAGCCATCTCACAACCTTTTCCAAGGTAGCGTGATTTGTCACCGTCACGTAGCTCAATTGCTTCGTGCTCACCAGTTGATGCTCCAGATGGAACAGCTGCTGAACCAATTACACCACTTTCAAGTGTTACTTCTACTTCTAGAGTTGGGTTACCGCGTGAATCAAGGATCTCACGAGCGTGTACGTCGTAAATTGCAGTCATGTTTGACTCCTGTATTTTATGTTAGAATTACAAAATTCTTGAGTGATTTTCTATCTTCAAAATGCGATATATTGTATACCTTTCTGGCGATCTTGCAAACTTTCTAGACGCTTTCTGTTAAATTAATGACCTTACCCTAGCACATTAATTCGTCTCTGTTAGAATCGTGTTATTCAGACATCTTAAAACTACCTTTTCCCTCTCAAATTTGTTACAAAAATAAAAAATGTAGTCGACTTATTTTGATCCTCTGCATTTTCCATGAGTTATATTTCTTGTTGTTTTAATTTTTGATTATTGTTTTAATTTTTTCACTAATTGCCTTATTTGGCATTTTTTTGTCATTTGACGTATGCCCGAAGGGCTGTCGGACTGATAGCCCGGGCTCGGGTCGCATGCCCGGGACAATGTTAGTACATAAATCATCCATGTGCCAAGCACTGTAATAATTTAGATGAGATTATATTAGTCTATTTGCTTTTTCCCATGATCTATTATTGAATTTGTTTGTTCGTAATAGAAACGTAAATTTTGGAGATATAATGACGCAATCACTTTCACAGGTTCTACTTCACATTGTGTTCAGTACAAAGAATAGGGAACCATTTTTAGTTAAAAGCATCAGAGATGATATTCATGCATATGTTGCAGGATGTTTGAAATCACATGGGAGCTATCCATATTTGGTAAATGGAGTGGCAGATCATATTCACATTGCCTGTTCATTGCCCAGAACTTTGAGTATTAGTGAACTTATTGAGAAAGTAAAGAGGTCCTCTTCGCATAAAGCCAAGGAGCTTTTGAATAATGAGACATTTGCCTGGCAGACAGGATATGGGGTCTTTTCGTTTGGACAATCTCAATTACAAGCTGTATGTGATTATATAAAAACTCAAGAAGAGCATCATGCTGATGTTACATTTCATGATGAGTATTTAAAGTTTTTGGAAAAGTACAACATCGATTTTGATTCAAAATACATTTTTAGCTAGCAATTCTTACAGCCTTTCAGGCATGGAACTCTTGCTTTGTCCTTTTTCCCGGTGGAACGCGCTTCGCGCTACCACCGGCTAGTATTCTGTTTGTCCTCCGGACAATTCCCTTTGACGAACATTTGTCTGGATAATTAGTTTTAACTTGGTTTATACCTCTTGGATAATTGTTTTTCGCTTGAACTAGAGTCTCTGGGCAATTTTTTATTATGCCCGGAGGGCTGTAGGAATAATAGCCCGGGCTTGCGAAGCATGCCCGGGATGATGTCAACACAAAAATAATCCATGTGCGAAGCACTGTAAGAATT
>JAUVCU010000236.1 GCA_030590715.1 Lentisphaeria bacterium | reverse complement strand
TCTTTAGAGAAGGGATTTAATCAATAAGGCAAGCAGTCACAATAACATAAATCAACTAAAGTAAACAAAAGGGAAAATCTTTAATAAAAGATGAATTCAAACAAAAATCAGATAAGGGAGTTAATAACAGAAGTAAACTGTTCAAGGTCAAAATCACCTTTATGCAGAACAGCATTACAAGCTTCCTTAACTCTTTCAAACTCATCAAATGAAGTCGCAAGCCCCGTTATAGCAACAATAGGAATATCTTTTAATTTGTCATCAGCCTTCATATATTCAATGAGTTCCCAACCAGTCCGAACAGGCATAAGCAGGTCAACAATTGCCAGAATGATATGTTCATCACCATTAAGAACCTCAATAGCTTCGTCACCGTTATTAGCAGGTACGGCGTCGAGCCCTTGTGTTTTTAACACCCTCGAGTAAAAATCCCTCAAAAGGTCATCATCGTCACAAATCAGAACTTTGCTTCCTGTAAATTCAGTACCCATTTAAAGTCTCACTGTTAGGATTTAATTATCTGCTTTACCAAATCATATATAACTTTTTATTAACGAGCAATATCTCCAATCAAATTTGATAAGAAAATATAGAATTTTTATGACGATTTCTTACCATAATACACATCTTTAATCCTAATCTCAGGCTCTGCAAGCTTTTCACCGGCTAAAAAAGAATCCACCAAAACTTTAGCCTTTTCGAAATCACCTTTTTCAATCCAGTGAATATTTAAACCTTCACGCTCCATTTTTCTAAACCAGATATCCTGCCGTTTAGCAAACTGGCGAATTTTAATAAGAAGTTCATCCCTCATTGCCTTAAGAGACATTTCCCCTTTTAGATATTTCGCGACATAACGATATTCAAGGCCGAAGTAGTCAAGTCGTTCCCATGAAACGCCACTGTCGTAAAGACCTTGCACTTCATCCACCATACCTTCTTCAATTCTCTGATCCAAACGCATTTCAATCCTACGATGAACATCTTTACGGTGATAAAAAACACCTAAAACCAAAGGATCAATTTTGGACGAAATCGGGTCGGCAATTTTGTCCTGATTACCAACCTTCTCAAAAGCCCGCATAAGGCGATTCATATTGCCTTTATCTTTGATAGTTTCATACGCTTCCGGGTATTGTTGCTTGAGAAGAGCTGCGACTTCAGCCACCGGCTTAGAGCGAAGTTCATCTCTCATTTTCAGATCAGGAGGACCACCTGGAAGAGTATAACCATTTAAAATGGCATTTAAATACATTGCAGTTCCACCAACCATAACAGGAAGTGAATTACGCTGAGAAATATCAACTAACGCGCGGCTGGCATCTTCACAAAATGTTAGAAGATTATAATCATCGTTTGGATCTACAATATCCATTAAATGATAAGGAACACTATTTTCGCCCGCTCCAAAATCACTTAAATCTTTTCCTGTTCCAATATCCATTCCGCGGAAAACCTGTCTTGAATCGACACTGATTACTTCCCCGCGATATGCTCTTGCCAGTTTAACTCCCAGAGATGTTTTCCCTGTAGCTGTCGGGCCCGTTACTACAACTGTTTTTATTTTATTTTCCATGGCAGACAATTATATCGCAGTTGCAACTCTTTTCAACGCATATCTAAACCCTCATTCTCACGAATTGACAACCACGGGGCAATCAGCATGAAAAACACGAGAAATAAGCGGAATTTAATATCTAAAAAATTATAGCAATAGAGTTTTGTAAAAATGTAATAATAGTCAATCTTATAGGGCAAATATAAAATCAATAAATTGAAACAAAACAACAAGGTTACCAAACATGTCAAAAGTACTAGGAATTCAGGAAATCAAAGCAGCTCTTCCTTACCGTTATCCAATGATCATGATTGATCGTTTCACGCAAGTAAGCGAAACAGAAGCTATCGGATACAAAGCTCTTTCGTTTAACGAGGAGTTTTTCCAAGGACATTTCCCGAACCACCCTATCATGCCTGGAGTTCTTCAAGTTGAAGCAATGAAGCAAACAGCAGAACTTGCTGTTGTGGCTCAATTGAATCCAAATGGAACTGAAGACGTTTACCTTAAATCTATGAAAAACGTAAAATTCAGAAAGCCAAACAACCCTGGTGATAGAATTCGCGTTGAAGTTACAATTGACTCGATAGAGAACAATGAAGCGTCTGTAACAGCAAAAATCAAAAACAATGCTGGTGTATCGTGTCAGGCAAAACTTGTTCTTGCGGTTCGTCCTTACGAAGCTGTCGAGCAAACAGTTCCAGAGCACACTGAATTTGATAAAAGTGAAGAGATCGCTCTTGATATCAACGGTATCATGGATACGATCCCACACCGTTACCCATTCTTATTTCTTGACTACGTCAAAGAGATGTCAGATGAGCACATAATCGCAATTAAGAACACGACTTTCAATGAGCCTGTTTTCCGTGGCTACACTCCAGAAAATGCAGTTCTTCCAGAAACGATTCAGGCTGAAATGCTTGCCCAGGCCGGATGTGCGGCAATTCTTGCAAAACCGGAAAACAAAGGAAAGATTGGTTACTTCATGTCAATTGGAGAAGCTCACTACCTTCACCCGATCCACCCGGGAGATCAGCTGATCTGCAAAATGAAAATTTCCGGAGGAAGCGGAAGATTCGGTAAAGGTGACGGAGCAATCCTGGTTGGCGACAAAACTGTTGCGACATGTAAACTTACTTTCGCACTTGTAGACGCGTAAGAAATTATTGAGGCAATTCAACCGCTCTAAGTTTTAGAGCGGTTTTTTATACCGCAAGCGGTAGAGATTTATTTTTTTATCGCTTAAATTGAGTTCAATCGAACTTATTGGAAGCTAAGATTTAACCCGTTTAAAGTATTTATGGCTAAGAAAACAAAAGTAAAAAAAGAGAGAGCAGATAAACTTGTTGTAGAACAAGGATTATGTGCCAATTTGGAAACAGCTCGAAAGAATATTCTTGCGGGAAACATTCGAATCGGTTCGGACTATGTTATTAAAAATGCATCTGAATTGACACCTGTTACCACAGAACTTGTTTTCAATAAGCCATGTCCATATGTAAGCCGTGGAGCCTACAAGCTGATTCCGGCTCTGGATAACTACCTTCCAAGTCTGCAAAACATGACAGCCGTAGATGTTGGGGCTTCAACAGGAGGCTTCACTGATCTTATGCTTCAAAGGGGAGCAACCAAGGTTTACACAATTGACGTTGGTCGTGGCCAGCTGCATCAGAGGCTGAGAAATGACAAACGCGTTCAATGCAATGAACAGGTAAACGCGCGTCACATAACTCAAGACTTCCTTCCTGAACAGGTTGATGTGATGACAATGGATGTATCTTTCATTTCTGTAACAAAAGTACTTCCTGCAACAAACACACTACTTAAAGAAAATGGATTTGCCTTCATTCTCATAAAGCCACAATTCGAGGCTGAACGACATGAAATAATGCAGGGTGGAGTTGTACAGGACGAAAGCATACGACAAAAATATGTGGACAAAATCCTCTGTTTTGCTGATTCTGAGCTAAATTGGGAAAATTTAGATGTAATTGCTTCACCTATAAAAGGCCCAAAAGGAAATCAGGAATTTACGGCTGTATTTAAAAAGCGCAGCTCATAATTCGATTTGTTTTCTTTTAACTATTGTTTCATCCCCAAAAGTTAAATAAAATTAAACGAAATAAACCCAAAACATCTTTAGGTGATTGTTAATGGCAGAGAAGCAATATGACTGGATAATGAGAGGCGCCCTTCAAGAAGTCATTGAATTGATCGAAACAGATCAAAAACCAATAATCGTTCCGCCAGAACACAACTCCAGTAATCCAAAAGATTCTGTAGCACATGAATACCCTGAATTATTCATACAGATTTCCGGCGTTACCGAATTTTCATTTCCCGGGCTCACAAGAGCA
>JAUVCU010000154.1 GCA_030590715.1 Lentisphaeria bacterium | reverse complement strand
GTAGAATTACCCTCAACGTGAAATTCAAAATGGGATAAATCTAGACCGTCACCGATTTAAGCTCAAGAAACGTTAAAAAAAGAGTAAACTTTTTAATAAGGGGTAAATCTAGGGGGTAAATCTAGGGGTAAATCTAGGGGTAAATCTAGACCGTCACCAATTTAAGCTCAAGAAACGTTAAAAAAAGTAAACTTTTTAATAAGAGTAAATCCAGACCATTTTATAATTTTGCTAGCGACATTTCAACACACATTCAGTTCGCTAAAGCTTACACGCGCAATGACTAAAATCGGGACTTCAACGATCAGAGAAACGATTAACAATATTTGACTCCTTAAAAAAATACTGTTTTTGGGAAAGGATCTATAACAAGTTCTGGAATCTTAGAATGAATCTAGGAGAAAAACATACTCGACTAAGACAGAGCCTTCTTTTAAAGAAGTACCTGCTAAAAAAAGAAAAAGCGCTTTGGTTGATCAAATCATCCAAAGCGCTTTTTTTATAAAAGAATCAAGATTAATCAGCACTCAAGAATGCATCATAAGCGGGATTGTTTTCTACTTTTGAAAAGTTAAATCCGACAGAACTCATGGCATCACAAAGAGCCTCCTCCTCACTTACATCACACTGCAGTCCAAGCAGAACCTGGCCAAATACACTTCCTTCATTACGGTAGTGAAACAGAGAAATATTCCAACGATCTTCCAAAGCATCAAGAAACTTTGTAAGTGCACCTGCTCGTTCAGGAAAATCGATTGAATAAACCATTTCAGCAGGCTCGTCTGCAGCCAAATGCCCGCCAACCATATTTCGGATATGAAGCTTGGAAACTTGATCCTTAGTAAGGTCAACGACTTCATAGTCTTTGCTTTCAAGTTCCTTAATAACTTTAGTCAACTCACCTGCTTTTCTCTTCAGCTGTACTCCCACAAGAATATGTGCATTGTCTCTACCACGAAGTCTATAATTAAATTCAGTGATGCTGTGTCCGTCTAATACCTGGCAAAAAGTTCTGAAACTTCCCGGCTTCTCTGGTATTTTAACTCCTAACAAACATTCTCGCAGTTCTCCAATTTCTGAAACTTCTGAAATATAGCGAAGTTTGTCAAAGTTAACATTTGCTCCACTTTCGATTGTCAGTAGTGTTTTGTCACGTAAACCATTTTCTTCGGCATATTTTTTAAGCCCGGCAAGACCAAGCGCTCCAGCTGGTTCTGCGATTGAACGTGTATCTTCAAACAGATCTTTAATAGCAGCACAGATCTCGTCCGTATTAACCGTAATAACTTCATCAACACAGCTCAGACAAAGCTTATATGTTTCTTCTCCAATAAGTTTAACGGCAACACCATCGGCGAAAATACCGACCTTATCAAGGGGTGTTCTTTCTCCGGCATCAAAAGCTGCTTTCAGACATGCTGATTCTTCTGATTCGACAGCAATCACTTTGATTTCAGGGCGCAGGTACTTTATATACGTTCCAATTCCGGCAACCAAACCACCGCCGCCAACAGGAATAAAGACGGCATCGATTTTACCCGAAATCTGGCGACAGATCTCCATTCCGATAGTCCCCTGCCCCGCAATGACCTCAGGGTCATCATAAGGGTGAATAAAAACAAGTCCCAATTCTTTTTCCAACTGGCGGGCACGTCCTAACGCCTCATCAAAATTATCACCGAAGAGCACAACATTCCCACCACGCGCTTTCACGGAAATGACTTTGATCTTTGGAGTTGTCGTAGGCATCACTATTGTCGCGGCCATACCGAGTTTATTGGCAGCCAGCGCTACGCCTTGAGCATGATTTCCTGCAGATGCAGCAACAACACCACGTTCTTTTTCCTCATCAGAAAGCTGAACCATCTTATTGTAGGCTCCGCGAAGCTTAAATGAGAAAACAGGCTGCAGATCTTCACGTTTAATCAACACTTTGTTTTTTATGCGCTTGCTGAGAAAGCCAGCTTCTGAAATAGGAGTCTCGATGGCTACATCGTAAACCTGCGCTCCTAAAATTTTCTTTATATACTCTGAAGTCATTTTTTGACCTTATGATTTTACTTATTTACGCAGTACTAATTAAATTGTAAGAAGTATTACTGTGTAGAAGCTATAATTGATCGCTAATTAAAGCTGTTTTATTTAGATTGACGCTGATCTTCAACAATGTAACAAACGTCAATCACTTTCATTCCCGCTTCGCTCGCTCCGATCATACCGGCTTCTCCATCCTCGAAAACGACACAATCTTGAGATTCAACACCCATTCGCTTCGCTGCTTCAAGAAAAAGATCAGGGGCCGGCTTCGGCTTAAATGGATCATCAGCTGTAAGAACTATTTCAAACAAAGCATCTACTGATGCAACTTTCAGAGATTTATCCACAGATGCTCTGGCACTACCGGAAACAACAGAAATAGGTAGTTTACCAAAGTACTCGCGAATAGTATCACATACCGCATCAACCGGTTCGGCCTGATGCATGAGTTCTGAATAGTGATTTTCCTTACTTTCAACAACATCTTCCGGGACAAGACCTGTACCGAATTCGTCGTTGTAAACCTCTACGGTCTGCAGATTCGGACAGCCGCTCATTTTTGCCATAAACTCAGCACTAAATTCACATCCGAAGTCATTAAACGCATTTTGCCAGCTGATAAAGTGCAAAGGCATATTGTCGACAATTGTTCCGTCGCAATCAAAGATCAAACCTTTTACACCTTTTGGAATATCTATCATTTTATATTTTCCTGCAATACTATTTTATTTGACCCAATCTGCAAAATGAGAAAGAAATTTATTCCAGATATCAACTCCGCTCCAAACTTCAGCACCTTCTTCAAAACCAGCCTCACGAGGAGAATTGAAACGCAATGCAATCATTACGTTCAGCCAGATCCATTGATCATCACCGAATTCTTTCATAACTTTCACAAAGCTGTTTAAGTTCGTCACTTTGTTCAGAGCTTTCAGATGCATTCCTTTTCGGCGAGCGCTTTTCGTTTTTACCGTCCCTTCTTTGTGATCGTATTCCAAAACGTAATAATCATTTTGAAGCTTAGATGTCTCAGGACTGTACATAGCCGGATCTTCAACGTACCCGCCATCGATATGAAATTCGATATTGACCGGCAGGTTTTCCGCTACTTCTTTTATTCGGTCGATAATCTTACCATTTTCAATATCACCGATGAAGTTCATCCACGCCCAGTCTGGCTTCATCATAAGTTTTGCACCTTTTTTGGAAGGATACACAACGCGAAGAGCCTCATCAAGACCTTTTTCAACATACAGGCCGGCAACAATCGTCTCGCGGTTGTCATCACCCCAGTCGAAAAAATATTTACCAAACGGGTGATGAGGCTGTTTCGCAGACGGAACAAGCCACCATGACGAAAGTGTCGCCTTAAATCTATTCCAAGGGCGACGCGCCAGTTTCATGTCCTGTGCGTCACCAAGTTCATCTATTGCCTCGCACATTTTGCGCGGTGTATTTTTCTCGTAATATGGAATCATCTATTTTCTCAATTCTATTGTTACTTTATTTCCCAGCCAAAATCGCGAAGTTTAGATTTTTTATTTCTCCAGTCAGCTGCAACTTTGACAAAGATCTTCATATCAATCCGCTTCTCAATATTTTCACGCAATTTGGAAATGGCTTTACTTTTTATAGTCTTCAGTTTAACGCCATCGCGCCCAATAATCATTTTGCGGTTTGATTCCCGCTCGATGTACATCGTCACGCCCATCTTAATTTTCTTGTCATCTTCTTTCCAACTATCGATCTCAACAACAATTGCATGAGGTATCTCTTTGCTGAATTCTTCAAAAATAGCTTCCTGAATCAATTCACTCGCAATATCTCTTTCGTACGCGTCGGTAATAGCATCTTCATCAAAAGAAAATGGAAGTACCGGAAGGAAACCGCAAATAGTTTCAATAACTTCATCCAGACCTTTTTTTCTCAAAGCGGAAACTTTTATTACTTTTGCAATTCGATCGCCAAGTTTAGCCTCAAAGAAATCAATGGTTTCCTGAATTTGTTCTTTTTTGGCTTTATCAACTTTATTCACCATCAAAATAACTTTTTTAGACTGAGAATGCTGGTTGATCATAGAGCAAATAAGTTCATCTTCAGCACCATGAGAACGGCTCGCATCGGCAATACAAAGAATGACATCTGTCGTTTTAAGCTGAAGAATAATGTTCGAGAACATAGCTTCACCAAGTTTATCATTTGGCTCATGCATTCCCGGCGTATCGGTAAAAATCACCTGACATTTGTCATCGGTGAAGATTGCACGCCAATGCTTTCTTGTCGTCTGCGGGCGCTTCGAAACAGCTGTAAGGTGGTAACCAATAATTGAATTAATAAACGTTGATTTCCCAACATTTGGTCGTCCAACAACCGCAACATCGCCCGTCAAACCTTTGCGTGGTGCGACAGAATCTTCATCTTCAAAAAATTCATCTATACTCATAGTATTTCCTACATTTTTATTATTATTTTTTTCACGGCTGAATATAGCAGAGAATAGGGAAAGATAAAGATGACAGCAAATTCATATTCAAAGGTTAACAACAATTGTATTTATCTAATATTTGAAGAGAAAGATTTTTTTAACGGGCACGCTATATTAGGGCGAATTTAAGAGATAATTAACGAGGTAATTAATGAATTTAGTAAATAATGACACTGCAATAGTAAAAGTTCAGCCGGTTGGAATGCTGGATATGAACTGCTATTTCGTATTTTTAAAAGAAACAAAAACGCTTTACATAATAGATTCCGGTTCTGAAGCGAAAAACATTATCAAAATAGCAAAATCGTTTAATCCTGAACAGATTTATCTTATTCAGACGCACTGTCACGTCGACCACATCAGCGCGATTCCTGAAGTAAAAGCGGAATTTGACGCGCCACTTTTCATCCATCCGGACGATATGGGACTTTACAGAAGCAAAGACAACAATCTTATGCCGTACGTTCCGACAGCGAAA
>JAUVCU010000169.1 GCA_030590715.1 Lentisphaeria bacterium | reverse complement strand
AGGCGGTTGGGTTTGAACCGGAAAATAAGACGGCAGAAGAAGGCCCCCGACATTTCCCCGAATTATCCGCATGGGGTGGCTTTCCTGAAAATTTTGATGATACAAAAAAACAACAATGGCAGGCACAAGTAGACGACAACCATTATGAAATCTACTGGACTCCGCTCGATAATGGCCAATATCTTTACTATGCTTTTGATATTTCCCAAAGAGTACGAGGAGAAGAAGAAAAGAACAAATTCCGTAAGCTCTTCCAGCAGGCACAGAAAATGGAGTCAATAGGGATGTTAGCAAGCGGTATAGCCCATGACTTCAACAATATACTGACAATTATAAACGGTTATGCAGAACTGATGCTGCAGGGTCTAAATGAAGATGATGTGAACGCTGAGAATGCACAGACAATTCTAAAAGCCGGGAGAAGTGGAGCCGACCTTGCGAAAACGCTTCTATCATTATCAAGGAAAGAGAGGGAAGAATTCGCGTTGCTGAACCTTCACAAGATAATAGAAGAGGCCATTAAACTGCTAACTCCAAACTGTAAAAAACTGGTAATCACACCGGAGTTTGAAGCAGAGCATTCAATTATTCTGGGAGAAACAAACCTTCTTCAAAACAGTTTCATAAACCTTGGTGTAAACGCACGTGACGCAATCACAGACTCTGGAAAACTTACATTTAAAACAACAAACCTGATTCTGTCAGAGGAAGACGTAAATAATTATCCTCAAGACCTGCTACCAGGAAGCTACATACAGCTGGTTGTTACTGATACAGGAAACGGAATGGATGAAAAAACTCTAGGGAGGGTTTTCGAACCTCTTTTTACAACTAAAGGCCCGGAAAAAGGAACTGGTTTAGGTCTGGCTGGAGTATACAAATGCATCGAATCTCATAAAGGAGTCATTAACGTAGAAAGTACAGTGGGCAAGGGAACAACATTTACAATACTGCTCCCCACTTTCTGTGACGACGAGGAATAATGGAACAAGTAACAGACAACGAGATTTTCACTGATGATGAATTGGTATTCTTTGACGATGAATCTGCTGCTGTTGAAAAAAACGAACTTACTCCGTGGAAGCTTCTTGTTGTCGACGATGATCCGGAAATTCATGAAATAACACAGATGGTTCTCGAGGATTTCACCTACGATAGCAGACCAGCTACAATAATGAATGCGTACAGCGGAGAAGAAGCAAAATATATCATCAACCAGAATCAAGACATAGCGCTCATCCTGCTCGATGTAGTGATGGAAAACGAAGATGCCGGCCTTGAACTAGTGGAACATATAAGGAACACAATCAATAATAAAACAGTCCGGATAATATTAAGAACGGGGCAACCCGGGCAGGCTCCGGAGAGAGAAGTTATCGAGAGCTACGACATAAATGACTATAAGGAAAAAACAGAACTAACAGCTCAAAAACTGGTAACTTCAGTTATTACTTCTTTAAGGACATATACCGGGATTATTACCATCGCAAAACTGAATGACGAATTGGAACAGAAAGTAAAAGATAGAACGGCTGAACTTGAAGAATCGTTGAACATAATAAAGCAGGATGAAGAAGCAGGCAAAAAAGTGCAGTTCAAACTACTCCCCGATAATGAATTGACGATCGGGGAATATAGCTTTTCGCACCAGATATACCCTTCTCTGTATCTGAGTGGTGACTTTCTGGACTACTTCAAGATCAACAGTAACTACATTGGTTTCTATATAGCAGACGTTTCCGGGCACGGTGCTTCATCTGCGTTTGTTACCATTCTTCTGAAAAGCTTTGTCACAAATTATCTGGAAAAGTATGATTCGGAAAACAATGATTTAATAACATCACCGGCAAAGTTGTTGAAAAAATTGAACTGGACTATTGTCGAAGAGAACCTCGATAAACACCTCACCCTTTTCTACGGCATAATCGACATGGAAAACAACAAACTTATTTTTTCAAATGGCGGCCAGTTCCCCTTCCCGCTAATATATGATGGAACAACAAGCAACTATTTGGAATACAAAGGATTCCCGGTCGGATTACTGGAGTTTACAAATTTTGAACAACATGAAATTGACCTGCCGGATGATTTTTCAATGTTATTCCTTTCTGACGGAGTACTGGAAGTACTGCCATACGACTCCACCGAAACACAGTTATCGCATATCTCAACATTATTTGATGGCTTCGATACAAAAATTGAAGAGCTCGTCAAAAAGATAGATATTGTAGAAGACAGTATAAAGCCCGATGACTTAACGTTTCTGATGATAAAAAAAGGAGGGCAAAAGTGAGCGACGAAGCAAAATTCCTGATGGCTGTAAATGATGATAAGTATTTCATAAAAATTGTGGGAAATGCTAAATATACGAACTGCAATGATTTCGGCATTCTTGTCAACGAAATTTTAAATAAAAAAGAGTGTGAAGACATTCTCGTTGACTTACGCGAAACGCAGTTTATGGACAGCACCAACCTAGGGCTGCTTGCCAAACTCGCTGGTTATATCTTTACTAAATTTGAGCGAAAAATGACAATAATATCCACCGATAAAGACATCAATGATCTGTTAGTAAATACAGGTTTTGATCAGATAATGCTTATTGTAGATAAGCCGGAATTCTTTGGAAGGGATATGGAAGAGATTGGGAATACTAACGACGTGCAAATCAACATGGCAAAGATGATGCTCGACGCTCACCTCGCATTGTCACAAATAAATGAAGAGAACAAGCAGCAGTTCAAAGCTGTCTGCGAAATGCTGAGCTCTGAGGTTAAAAGTACAAGCTAATTATAAATGTTCTAACAATTGCTATTTGCTTGTTATTAACAACGATTTACATGTATAATTCAGTATAAACAAAGGTTTTATAATGGCTGTTGATGAAAAAGACGATATGCTGATTTTCGCTGATGATGAGCAAAACGACGACTCTTTGTTCAGTGATGATGCTGAAGCAGTTTCAACATCCACAATGACAGATCCGCTAGAAGGAACTCCATGGAAACTTCTGGTAGTTGATGATGATGAAGAGATTCACAACATAACAAAAATGGTACTGTCAGATTACCAATTCGAGAACCGTCCCCTACAACTTATCAGTGCATTTTCTGGCAAAGAAGCAATTGAAGTCCTGAATAGAGAAGAGGATATATCACTAATACTTTTGGATGTAGTGATGGAAACAGATGATGCGGGCCTGAGGTGCGTCAAAGCAATTCGAGAAGAACTGAATAACCACACAGTGAGGATTATCCTAAGAACGGGGCAGCCGGGACAAGCTCCTGAGCAGGAAGTGATCGTTGAATACGACATAAACGACTACAAAGCAAAAACAGAGCTGACTTCTCAAAAGCTATTCACGGTAGTTACCTCTTCACTGAGATCCTACAGACACATCAAAACAATTAATCACAACAGACTTGGTCTCGAAAAAATAATATCAGCTTCAAGTAACTTATTTGAAGTACAATCATTCAACCATTTCGCCGCGGGAATACTCAGCCAGCTTACATCAATTTTACAACTGGACAGAAGTTCTCTATACGTGAATATATCCAGCCTATCCGCAATTCAGGAAGATGAGGATCACGAGTACAACATCCTTGCCGCAACAGGAGAATTCGCATCTGAGGTTAACCACAACATTACGGATCTGGTACCGAACGACGTAAAAAAATGCCTTATATCTGCTGCGCAAAAACATGAAAGTATTTTTACCGACAATACATACACTGGCTACTTCGAGACTAGAAAAGGCGAGCACAACCTTCTTTACCTACAATGGAAAAGAAAGCTTACAGAAACAGACAAAGACCTGATATCAATTTTTGCGACCAATGTGGCGATAGCATTCGAAAATATATCCCTCAACCATGAAATCATTCAGACTCAAAAAGAAGTAATTTTTACATTGTCTGAGGTCGTTGAAGGAAGATCTAAAGAAACAGCCAACCACATTCGAAGGGTTGCTGCTGTATCCTGCATGATTGCCCAGAAGCTTGGCATGAGAGACCATGATATAGAGATAATTCGCCTCGCCTCACCGATGCATGATATTGGTAAAATTGGTATTCCTGATGCAATTTTGAAAAAACCAGGCAAACTGACTGCTGAAGAATTTGAAATAATGAAACAGCATGCGGAAATAGGCTATAACGTATTTAAACATTCTAAACGAGAAATGATGGTTGCTGCAGGAATTATTGCCCATCAGCATCATGAAAAATGGAATGGAACAGGCTATCCTCAAGGTTTAAAGGGTGAGGGAATACATATTCAGGGAAGAGTAACAGCACTTTCTGATGTCGTTGACGCTTTAGCAAATAAAAGGTGTTACAAAGAAGCATGGAAACTTGAAGATATCGTTAAAATAATCAAAGAAGAGAAAGGGAAACATTTTGATCCTCAAATTGTAGATATTTTCTTAGACTCACTCGATGAGTTTACTGAAATACAAAAGAAATATCCTTCATAGAGAAACTACACATCTCACGAGGAGAGTGTAACTACCTTATTATCAGAATCTAAATAGATTTCCAACCGCATACAAGTCTGATACCAACTTCCTTTTATTCACCTAGGATTCCTCATTGATTTTCATCGCTTCAGCGGTATATTTTCGCCGTAATTTTATATAAATAACGACTAATAAAAAATAAGAGAATATCACTATGGCTATGGAAGGCAATTACGATGCTGTAGCATCGGAATCAAAATGGCAAAAGTTCTGGGAAGAAGAAGGTATTTACAAATACGATCCAAACTCAGACGCTGAA
>JAUVCU010000144.1 GCA_030590715.1 Lentisphaeria bacterium | reverse complement strand
ATTCTCTATCGAGGGTCGTGGTACTGTTGTGACTGGACGTATTGAACGTGGTATTGTTAAAGTTGGTGAGACAATCGAAATCGTTGGAATCAACGACACTGTTTCTACTACTTGTACTGGTGTTGAAATGTTCCGTAAGCTTCTTGATCAAGGAGAAGCTGGTGATAACGTTGGTGTTCTACTACGTGGTGTTAAGAAGGACGATGTTCATCGTGGACAAGTTCTTTGTAAGCCAGGAACAATTACTCCTCACACTAAGTTCGATGCTGAGCTTTATGTACTTTCTAAGGAAGAGGGTGGACGCCATACTCCATTCTTCTCTAACTACCGTCCTCAGTTCTACTTCCGTACAACTGATGTAACTGGTATCGTTACACTTCCTGAGGGAACTGAAATGGTTATGCCTGGTGATAACACTGCTATCGCCGTTGAGCTTATCGCTCCTATCGCTATGGAACAGGGTCTTCGCTTCGCTATCCGTGAAGGTGGACGTACTGTAGCTTCTGGTCGTGTTGCAACTGTAACAGACTAATACTAGAAGTTTTTAAGTAGAAATATCTTATCCCGCGTTGCAGTATTGCATCGCGGGATAAATTACCTAAAAGGTAGTAGGAAATATTATGAGAGAGATTATTACACTAGCATGTACCGAGTGCAAACGTCGTAACTACACTACGACTAAGAGCAAGCGTAACACTCCAGGTCGTCTAGAACTAAGCAAGTACTGTAAGTTTGACCGCAAGCACACTGTGCATCGCGAAACTAGATAGTAAGTAGTACAATACGCAGGGGAGTAGCTCAGCTGGTAGAGCAGTGGTCTCCAAAACCGAAGGTCGCAGGTTCGACTCCTGTCTCCCCTGCCAGTTAACTTTAAATAGTAAAGGAATGAAATAATGAGTAATGTTTTCGGCAAAATTAACAGCTTTGTATCTGGAACTATCTCTGAAATCCGAAAATGCAGTTGGCCGAATAAGGATGAATTGTTTGAGTCCACAATATTGGTAATAGTTGGTATGTTCATTCTAGGCGCTTTCGTTGCTTTGCTAGATATTGGAAGCGTTAATTTTGTAAATTTACTAACATCTCTAGGAAGATAAAATGCAGGAACAAGCAATGGAAGACAAAAAAGGTGAATGGTTTGTTGTTCACACCATGTCTGGTCAGGAGAACAAGGTAACTAATACCATTGAGCGAATGATCAATCTTGAAGGACCAGAATGTGGTGTTTATGAGATTTTTGTTCCAACGGAAAAAGTATCAGAAGTAAGACAGGGTAAGAAGATTACTACAACTAGAAAATTCTTCCCTGGATATGTTTTGGTGCGTCTTGATCTTTATGCTTCTGATCGTTCGACTATCAAAGAAGACGTTTGGTATAAAATTCAAGATACTCAAGGTATTATTGGTTTTGTGGGTAGCGGAAAGCGCCCTTTGCCTCTTTCTGAGGATGAAGTTGATGCTATGATGGCTGAGTTTAACGTTTCGGACGAAACTGTTAAGCCTAAGATCAATTTTGACGTTGGTGATACTGTTCGCATCAAAGATGGTGCGTTTGCAAACTTTGAGGGTAAAATCCAAGAGATTGACTCAGAGCGCGGTAAGTTGAAGTTAATGGTTTCGATCTTTGGTAGATCGACACCAGTTGAACTAGAATTTTGGCAGGTTGAGCGCGAAGTATAGGCTTCGGTTCAATTTTGTTTATATAACAAAAAAGTGAACGTGGTAGGAGTCCTGTCATTCCAAACCACATCACAGCTAAGGAGTTAACCATGGCAAAAAAAGTAACTGGTGAAATCCGTTTGCAGATCCCTGCAGGTTCGGCTAACCCGTCTCCTCCAGTAGGACCGGCGCTTGGTCAAGCAGGTGTAAACATTATGGAATTCTGTAAGCAGTTTAACGCAGCGACTCAGTCGCAGTCTGGAATGATTATTCCAGTTGTTATTACTGTTTTCCAAGACCGTTCTTTTACTTTTATCACAAAATCGCCTCCTGCAGCAATCCTTCTTAAGAAGGCTGCTGGACTAGCATCTGCTGCTAGTAACCCAGGACGTGAACTTGTTGGGAAAGTTACACTTGACCAAGTAAAAGAGATCGTAGAAATTAAAAAAGATGACTTGAATGCTCGCGATGAAGCGGCTGCAGTTGAGATCATTAAAGGAACTGCCCGTAGTATGGGAATCGAGGTTGTAGATGCGTAGAAGTAAACTATACCGTTCTCAGTCTGAGGCTATTGACGTCAATAAGTATTATAACCTTAAAGAATCTCTAGAGATTCTTAAAGGCCTAGCTGCACCAAAGTTTGATCAGTCTATTGATCTTTCTTTCAACCTGGGAATTGATACTCGTCAATCAGATCAGAACGTACGTGGAGCTCTTCCACTACCTAAAGGTACTGGTAAGACTGTAACTGTTTGTGTAATCGCATCTGATAAAGCTGCCGATGAAGCAAAAGCTGCTGGAGCTGATTTTGTTGGAATGGAAGAAATTATCGACAAAATCAAAGGCGGATGGCTTGGTTTTGATGTTCTTATCGCTACTCCTTCTGCAATGCCTGCAGTGCGTCCTCTTGGTCGTGCACTAGGTCCTCGCGGACTTATGCCTAATCCTAAGACTGGAACAGTTACGGATAATGTTGGGGTCGCTGTTGCTGAAGCAAAAGCTGGTCGTGTTGAATACCGTGCTGATAAAGGTGGAGTTGTTCATGTTCCTGTTGGGAAAATGTCTTTCGACTCTGCAGACCTTGAAGAAAACATCGAAGCTGTTGTTAAAGCTCTTCTTGCTGCAAGACCTGCTACAACTAAAGGTATTTACCTTCAGACTGCAACAATTTCATCAACAATGAGTCCTGGTATCAAACTTGATACTAAGTCGCTTGTTATTGTTAAGGAATAGTATAATGAGACTAGAAAAGAAACTACTTGTTCAAGAAGTAAGTACTACACTTACTGAGTCGGCGTTCCTTTACTTTGTTAGCTTTAAAGGTTTGAATGTTCAGAGTTTTAACTCTTTTCGTGATGAACTTGCTAAGAATGACGCGACTTGTACTGTTCTTAAGAACCGTCTGATTGTTAAAGCTGCTGAAGCTGCTGAGCTTACTGACCTTGCAGGAATCGACCTTAAAGGTGATACTGCTATGGTTAGTGGTACTGGTGATGCTGGAGCTGTTGCGAAAGTAATCTCTACATTCGCTAAAGATAACAAAGAACTTGCGGCTAAAGCTGGTTACCTTGAAGGTGAGGTGCTTGATCAAGCTGGAGTTACAGCAATTGCTGACCTTCCTCCTAAGGAAGTTCTTCAGGCAATGCTTCTTAGTACGCTTCTTGCGCCTGCAACCAACCTTGTTGGTGTGCTTAACAACGCAGGAGCGCAAATTGTTAATGTTCTTAGCAATTTCAAAGACTCTAAGTAATTAAAAAATAAAACAACTATTAAATTATAAAAAAAGGATTCCTATCATGTCAGAGGAAACAAACGTAGAAGTATCAGCAGAAATGGACCAATTCATCACTTATGTTGAGAACATGACTGTTCTTGATCTATCAAAACTAGTAAAAGCTCTTGAAAACCGTCTAGGTGTTTCAGCTGCAGCTCCTGTAGCTATGGTTGCTGGACCTGCTGCTGCAGCAGAAGCTGTTGAAGAGAAAACTGAATTTGACGTAATTCTTACAGGTATGGGCGACAAGAAAATTGCTGTAATCAAAGAAGTACGTTCAATTACTGGTCTTGGACTTAAAGATGCTAAAGATCTTGTAGAAGCTGCTCCAAAAGCAGTGAAAGAAGCAGTATCTAAAGATGAAGCAGCAAAAATCAAAGCCGCTATCGAAGCTGCTGGTGGAACTGCTGAAGTTAAGTAATATTTTTCCAGGCTTATAGCCTAAAAATATAGACTTCGTTAACGGCGGGAAATAGTAAATTATTTCCTGCCGTTATTTGCGTATATACGATATACGCTTTTTCGTTTTTTGGGGCTCTGCCTCAATTGTACTTTTACATCTAACCCTCACGGTGTACTATGGCTGAAAGAGTTAGCTTTGGAAAATTAAAAGACGTTCTAGACATTCCTGATTTGATCAGTGTTCAAACTGAATCATTAGGAGAATTCCTGCAAACAGACGTTCCTGCCTCTGAAAGACAAAATCAGGGTCTGCAGGAAGTCTTCAATGAAGTATTCCCAATTGAAAGTATCGACAAAAAGCTTAGCCTCAACTTTGATTCATACACAGTTGGTGAACCCAAGCTAAGGATTGTTGACTGCTTAAAAGATGGACACTCGTATAGTGCTCCTCTTCATGCTGAGTTTATTTTAGAAACTAAAGATGAAAAGGTTAAAGAGAAGGTCTTTCTTGGCGATCTGCCGATTATGACTGAAAAAGGTACCTTTATCATCAATGGAGCAGAGCGCGTTATAATTAGTCAGCTTCATAGATCTCCTGGTATCTGCTTTGAGAAAGGTAAGCATACTAGTGGTCGTACCCTATACTCGTTTAGAATTATTCCAGACCGTGGTTCATGGATGGAAGTTCAATTCGATATCAATGATTTGATTTATATATTCCTCGACAGACGACGTCGCATGAGGAAGTTCCTTATCACTACATTTTTGAGAGCAGTTGGATATGAGACAAACAAAGATATCCTTTCTGGTCCACACAAAGTAGCGTCTTATACTACTGCAGCAATGCTGAAGAAAAAAGATCTTTCTAACTACTATTTTGTTGATGATGTTGTTGGTTCTGACGAGGCTGTTCTCATTGAAGAGCTTTCAGTCGTTAATGAACCACACATTCAAACCCTTCAGGAAGCCGGCATTAAAAAAGTCGAGCTTGTGCATATTCCTGACGGTAACAATTACCTTATTACATGTCTACAGCGCGACCCTGCTCGTACACAGGAAGAAGCTCTTAAAGAGATTTACCGCCGCATGCGTCCAGGTGACCCTGCAAGTGTGAATAATGCTAAGCTTCTGTTAAAGCGTCTGTTTTTTGATATTAAACGATATGACCTGGGAATGGTTGGTCGTTATAAAATGAACGAAAAACTTGGTCTTGATCTTCCTCTTTCTGAACGTATTCTTTGTAAAGAAGACCTTATGGAAGCGACTAAGTATTTGATTAACCTAAGAAGTAAAGGTGGAAGAGTCGATGATATTGACCATCTTGGTGCACGTCGTGTAAGATCTGTTGGTGAACTTCTTCAGAACCACTGC
>JAUVCU010000163.1 GCA_030590715.1 Lentisphaeria bacterium | reverse complement strand
CAAGAAATAAAAAGCGTAAGAATCAAAACCGAAATAAGAAATTCAACAGTCAGAGAAGTTACAGTAGTGCGTTTGATAATAATAATGCCCTTGCTGATGCTCTGGATAGTGCCTTTTCTGGTTTAGACTAATTCAAATAGAAATCAGGCTGTATGACTTTGTAAAGTTCATGATGGATGTGGTGATTATTCTAAGCTCATGTTGTGTTGTTCATCGACGATTATTATAAAACCTCAAACTTAGTAATAGAGCCTTCTGGTACTCTCTTGAATAAATTTTCAGGGGCAGTAAGGTTTTTCTCCTTTTAGAAAGAGATGTGTATTCGGTCTTATGGATTTGCCATAGGGCTTTTTTATAACCCTAAAATCGTGGAGTTCTGGTATATAATGGGATCTACTAACGAAATATTATTCAAGAAGCAGTTGTCTGAAGACGTATATATGATGAGAATCAAAGCCTCTTTGATTGCGGAAGAGAGACTGGCTGGTCAGTTTATTATTCTACAGGTTGATGAAGAAAAAGGTGAACGAATTCCTTTAACTATTGCTGATGCTGATACGGAAGAAGGTTCTATTACTATCATCTTCCAGGTTGTAGGCCTAACCACAAGAATGCTTGCCAAATTGAATGTGGGAGACAGGCTTGAGGGTCTGGTTGGTCCACTTGGTAGTCCTACTCACATCGAAAACTTTGGAAAAGTAGTTTGTGTAGGAGGCGGTATCGGAGTTGCACCTCTTCATCCTATTGTTCAGGCTATGAAGAGCGCAGGCAATGAAGTTATTACTATTATTGGTGCGCGAAATAGTGAACTGCTGGTTCTTGAAGATGAGATGAGAGCTTACTCTGATGAATTAATCATTTGTTCAGATGATGGTTCGGTTGGGCGTAAGTGTCTTGTTACAGAGCCTTTGAAAGAGCTTTGCGAGATGGAGGAAAAGCCTGATATGGTTGTTGCAATCGGACCGCCGATCATGATGAAATTCTGCTCTCTTACAACTAAACCGTATGAAGTTCCCACTCAAGTTTCTCTTAACAGTATTATGATTGATGGAACCGGGATGTGTGGTGGCTGCAGGGTTAATGTTGGTGGTGAAGTTAAATTCGTTTGTATTGACGGACCTGAGTTCGATGGACATAAAGTTGATTTCGATAATATGATGGCGCGTTTGAATGTTTATAAAGGTCGTGAAAGACAGTTTTGCGATGCCGAGAACTGCCGTTTGGAGAGACAGATCACGAATAAAGAAGAGGAACGAAGCGATGAGTTATAGTTCTCCGGAAGAGTTATCGAAGATTGCGAAAGATCTGCTGCGTGAGCTTAAAAGCAAATCAAGCCTTTCTGTAAAAGAGAGAATGGCTATTCCTCAACAGGATATGCCGTGCCAGGAGCCATCTGTCAGGAATAAAAATATGACAGAGGTTGCAACGGGCTATACAGAGGAACAGGCCATTGTAGAAGCGAACCGCTGTATTCAGTGTAAAAACAAGCCTTGTGTAAGCGGTTGCCCTGTTGGAATCGATATCCCAGAATTTATTAAACATATCGTTGAGCAGGATTACCAGTCTGCGGTCGATGTAATAAAAGTAACAAGTCTTTTACCTGCTATTTGTGGACGAGTATGTCCGCAGGAGATGCAGTGCATGAAAGAGTGTACGGTTGGAAAGGGACTGAAGAACTTGGATTTATCAGTTGCAATTGGTCGATTAGAGCGATTTGTCGCAGATTGGGAGCGCGAGAATGGAGCTGTAAAAGTTCCTGACGTTAAACCGGAAACGGGAAAGAAAGTAGGGGTTGTCGGGAGTGGACCAGCCGGACTTGTTGTGTCTGCTGACGTAAGACGGGAAGGGCACGATGTAACGTTATTTGAAGCGTTTCACAAGCTCGGCGGTGTTGTGAGATACGGAATTCCAGAATTCAGACTTTCTAACGAGATTGTAGATCAGGAAATTGATACCCTTACTAAGATGGGGGTGAAGATAGAGAAAAACTTTGTCGTCGGTCGTACTCGTAAGCTTATGGACTTGATGGAGAAAGATGGTTTTGATGCTCTGTTTATCGCTTCTGGAGCCGGCCTTCCTCTATTCCTTGGCATTCCGGGAGAAGAACTGGTTGGGGTTTTTTCTGCAAATGAGTATTTAACTCGAGCTAATCTTATGAGAGCTTACGACTGTGAGAACTCAGATACACCTATATTTAGGTCAACAAATGTGGCCGTTCTTGGAGCTGGTAATGTGGCAATGGATGCAGCGCGTATGGCAATCAGGCTTGGTGCAGAGAAAGTTTCTGTTGTTTATAGAAGAACTGAAAATGAGATGCCTGCAAGAAGAGAAGAAGTGCTGCACGCAAAAGAAGAAGGCATTGAATTTTGTTTTCTTCAGAATGCCGTTCGAATTGTTGGCGATGGGGAGCAGATGGTGAAAGCCATGGAGTGTGTTCGCTTCGAACTTGGTGAGCCAGATGCTTCCGGTCGACGGCGTCCGGTTCCTGTTGAGGGAAGTGAATTCTTAATGGATGTTGATACCGTTATCGTTGCAATTGGTAATGGTAGTAATCCTTTAATCACAAAAAGTACTCCGGAATTAAAGTTGAATGAGCGTGGTAATATTTTGACTGATGAAACTGGTAAGACTTCGATTGATAGAGTTTATGCCGGTGGTGATATTGTTTTGGGAGCTGCGACAGTGATCCTTGCAATGGGTGAAGGGCGTAAAGCTGCTGCATCAATTAATAAAGTGCTTTCTGATCAAAAATAAGAGATTTTGATTTATCTATGACTGAACAAAGATATTCTAAAAAATCCCCACTGAAATGGGGCATTCTGGGCTGTGGTAACGTAACAGAAATTAAAAGCGGCCCGGCTTACAAGTCAACGCCAGGTTTCTGTCTGGTTGGTGTAACCAGGCGTGACCTTCAAAAGGCGAGAGACTATGCGGAGAGGCATCAGATATCAACAGTATTTGAGAGTCCGGAGTCTATGATAAAAAGTCCAGAGGTCGATGCTGTGTATATTGCAACGCCACCGGACAGTCATATGAAATTTGCTTTGGAAGTTGCTGCCGCAGGAAAGATATGTTGTGTTGAAAAGCCGATGGCCAGGAATTATGAAGAATGCAAAAAGATGGTTGAAGCATTTCAAAAGTCGAATGTGCCTTTGTTTGTTGCTTATTATCGACGCTCTTTGCCGAGATTTAATAAGATAAAAGAGTGGCTGGATAAAGGTTATCTCGGGTCTGTAAGACATGTTAGTTGGCATCTTAGTAAACCTCCAAATGATATTGACAAGTCCGGGACGTATAACTGGAGAACTGATTCTGGTATTGCTCCTGGCGGGTACTTTGACGACCTTGCGAGTCATGGGATTGATCTTTTGATCTATTTACTTGGCGATATAAAAGTCGCTAAGGGAATTAGTTTGAATCAGCAGGGATTTTATAACGCTAAAGATGCCGTTGTGGCAAGTTTTCTTTTTGAAAGCGATGCGACTGGGTCTGCAAGTTGGAATTTTGGAGCTGATCGCCGTGAGGACTCTGTGTGTATTTATGGAAGTAAAGGTAAGATCACATTTTCCGTTTTTGGTGAGCAGGAGATAATCCTTGATTCGGAAGATAAAGTAGAATCACTTTTCATTGAAAACCCGGAACATATTCAGTTGTATCATGTAAGGAATATGGTCAGGCACTTGAATGGTGAAGCAGTTCATCCTTCAACGGGGAAGACTGCGGCTAAAACTTCTTGGGTTATGGATCAAATTCTTGGATGAAGCCTCGCTTGTTTATCTATAAATAAGCTTTACAGGCTGCTTCCTCTCAGTTTTAATGCTCCATTGATAGTTTTCATGAACCTTTCAACCTTAAGTCTTCTTTCTTCTTTTGCCTTTCTTTCTTTGTCTACTTCCTTTTTTACCGGAGAAAGGTTTGCTTGCAGTGTGTTAAGTTCCAGCAATTGTTCCGGATTTTGGAGGTGGGTGTTTTCTGCAATAAAAGTAACCGCTTCATCTACAAATTTTTCAGGAGTATGGTCTTTCAAAGATCTGATATATGCAAGTCTTTCGCTGAAAGTTGATGCTTCAGTAATTTGTGAATGAGTCGATTGCTCAATATTTGTTTCAGTCTTCTTTGTTGGCATGAAGAGTATGTAGATTACAATAAAGCAAGTGGCAGAGAGAATTATGAAAGAAACAGGAAGTTTCTTTTTTGTCGGCTCATCTTCTTCTAGTTCAAAGTCATCCAGATCATTCAATACAGGCTGAAAGTGCTCTATTTCTAGTTCTGGCTTCGGTTCTTCTTTGATGATGTCTTTTTGTTCGTTAATTGGAATTACTTCAGATTCGTCTTCATCATAGTCGAGTTTTTCTTTCGGCATGGAGATAGGTCCTCCTATGTTTTTAGGAGGTTCGATGACCAGGGCTGGAGATGAGTTCAGCAGGCTTTTCTTGTCTTCATTGGTTACAATTTGAGGCTTGGAGAGAATTTTCTCTTTGAGTTTTGAGGACTTTATCAGTTCTTCTATTGGTATAACAGGAACTCTGGAGCTGCTGTTGTTGTTTAATATACCTGGTTGTCTCCTGTCACTGAAATATGTTGCCGAATTTACAGACAGTACTTCGTGTGAGTCATCGGGAAATGTATCTATTGCCTGGCTTTTTATGAGGTCTGCTGAGTTGGCTGCCGGTTTTACATGATGGTGCGGTGTGTCTGCCGCATTGACCGTCATGCTCGCTTGAGTGGTTAGAGTCGGTTGATAAGGGCAGCTGTTTTCTACTATTTGTATTGTTGCTTTTTGAGGCGCTGGTACTTGTTTTTGAACAATCTGTATAGGGTTCTTTTGCGGAGCCGGTTTGTTGTTCACTATTT
>JAUVCU010000120.1 GCA_030590715.1 Lentisphaeria bacterium | reverse complement strand
ATTTGGATTGCAGCCATATCAGCTACTATCACTCCGTCGACACCACATTCGACAGCCTGATCGATCATCCTTTGAGTCAGACGAAGGTCGTGATCATAAAGGATTGTGTTTAAAGTTAGGTAGCCTTTTACACCGCCTGCTTTACAGCGTTTCATAAGTTCCGGAAGGTCATCCGTATCGAACGAACGACGCGCACGCGATCTCATATTCAATTGTGATAATCCGAAATATACGGCATCTGCACCAGCATCGATTGCAGCCTGCAGTGACGCGAAGCAGCCAGCCGGCGCCAATAATTCTATTACTTGATTCTCTCTCATTTCTATTCCATACAACTTTAAGTTTCATAATTTTACGTCTGCATAATATGTCAAAATTTTAAAACTTAAAGTCAATAATGACACTATTTTAGTGACTTTGTGAATTATGGCAATTATTTTACAAAATTGACGTTAGTTTAAAAGGTAAGCAATAGGAAATGAGGCGTTCACTTCAATCAATAATCCTCGTTGTAGATTTACTTGTAGAGTTGCATTATTAATAAAAAATCTATAGTCTTTTATATACCAAATAAATAAAAGGGGTTTTTCGATGAAAATTCTAGTAAAAGCTTTTGCTTCAGCTCTTTTGCTGACTGCGGTTAATCATTCTGCAGTAGCGGTAGAAAAAGAGGTAAAGTTCAACAAAGAGATCAAACCTATTCTGAAACGAAGCTGTTACATGTGTCACAACAGCCGAAAGAAAAAGGCGGCGGCAAATCTTCGTCTGGACAATGTAAAGTCGATTGAAGAAGCAGGATTTGTAGTAGCCGGAGATTCAGCAGGAAGTAGTTTATATGACAGAATCACGCGAGCGGAAGATCAAAAAGGTGTAATGCCGCCAACCGGAAAACGCCCAGCACTTAGCACCGACGAGAAAGAACTGATTAAAAAATGGATAAACGAAGGCGCTAAGTTTTAATTTTTTCTTTCGAACCACTAATTACCCGAATAAAGACTAAGGTTTAGCTTGGGAAATATTCGTGTCAATTTGTGTTGATTAGTGGTTCTTCAAAGAATTAATCAGAAATATGATGGCGGGTCAGGCAGCGAGGTCCCGCTATTTTAATTCCGATAGCTCCGATCGGAGCGGTTACAATAATACTCAGTACTGCCATAGCCAGAATTAACTCACCGCTT
Source organism: Lentisphaeria bacterium (assembly GCA_030590715.1). Classification (GTDB taxonomy): domain Bacteria; phylum Verrucomicrobiota; class Lentisphaeria; order Victivallales; family JAUVCU01; genus JAUVCU01. Next base: position 4,559 of record JAUVCU010000120.1, on the reverse strand, counting down.
TCAACAGTCATATTCGCCATTTTGCCGTCGAGAACCATCGCAAGAGGCACTGCTCCAATTGCAGCCTGAACGGTCGCTTTCGGCAGGTATGAAATTACGCAGAATAAACGTTCTTTGTAATTCAGTTCCGATTTAAGCAGTGAAAGCCATACACCGATACTTCGAGCTGCCAGTCCCAGAGCTAGAATTGCAAGGCCTGTCCCTACAATAGAAGCATCCAGCTTTTCTATTTTCACCTGCGAGCCGATCAGAACAAAAAGTAGAATTTCCGCAAGGACCCAGATTTTATTAAACTTCATTGCCAGTTTGTTGGCAACCTCATTATGTTTTTCCAGAAGGACAAAACCAATTGCCATGACGCCGATAAGACTTGCGATCGGTAGTACGGATTTAACAGATTCTAGTTCACAAATATCATGAAAAGCCACGGCTATAATCATAAAGAGAATAACTTTTTTAGTCGTACGCATTTCAAATTTCTTAAAGAACCAAACCAGAAAAAAGCCGAGAGCGGCACCGATTGCCACACCAGAAAGGATGCCAAGTGGAACTTTATACAAAAGGCTGGAGAAATTATCACTGACTCCCGACCCCATACTGACAAATGCTCCGAAAATAGTGATGGCGAAAACGTCATCAACGGAAGCGCTGGCGAGAACGAGTGTAGGAATCTCTTTGTTTTTCCCAAATCCGCCCTCTTTGAGTTCCAGCATTTGAGGAACAACAACGGCAGGAGAAACAGCTGCGATAATAAACCCGAGCATGCCGGATTCAATATAGCTCAAGTCCAAAAGGAAATGAGCGACAAGCGTTATCGTAACTCCTTCAAAAATCCCGGGAATACAGCTCATTTTCATTGCGGGAACACCGATGCGGTTGAGCGTTTCTTTATTGATCCCCAGCCCGGCACGGATCAGAATAACTATCAACGCTGCTGTTTTCAGTTCTGATTTCATTTCCAGAACTTGAGGAGAAATATGATCAAAGCAACTAGGTCCGAGGAGAACACCGGCGAGAATCATTCCGAGTAAGCCCGGTAATTTACACTTTGTGAACAGAAAATTCAGCAGCAGTGCAGATATGATAATAATCGATAGATTGATAAGCATTTGTAAATACCTTATGTAATTTTATGATGCGCTGAACCTATCACTTTAGAACTATAAAATCAAGGTTTAACCGTCCTCTCTTAACCTTTCTTAGAACTGTCAAATTTAAGAGAAAAAGTAAAATATTTGTCAATTTTAGAGGATGAAAAAAATATCTTTCAGTTATGATTCTGAATGATAATAAAAAGTCTTGACTCGATGTGCCATAAGTCATATCATAGTTAATAGAGCTTACTGGTTCTAACTGTAAGTCTACTTGCTCATCGAGTATAGGTAGATGGCCAATGGGACCTTTTCCCTAATCAGCAAGCTCTATTGGAAGAATTGAGCTTACTGGTCGCGTGTCTACCGAGAGTTATGGTAGCTGCCCAAGGGGTTATTAACCCTAATCAGCAAGCTCTCTAGAAGAACTGAGCTTACTGGTCGCATGTCTACTGAGAGTTATGGTAGCTGCCCAAGGGGCCTTTGGCCCTAATCAGCAAGCTCTCTTAGAAAAACTGAGCTTACTGATTGTATGTCTACCGAGAATCATGGTAGTTGGCGATGGGACCTTTTCCCTAATCAGCAAGCTCTCTTTTTTTGCCTAGTTTTTATGATTGAACCACCAATGCACACAAACCTACACTAATAATTCCCTCCAAAAGAATTCATTCATAGAATAGTAAGCTGGGGCCTCCCTAATTTATTTTCTCAAACTCAATGCAAATTATTCGTGTATATTGGTGGTTATTCGTGGTTGTCAGAATTATTTGATGGAATAGCCGTCGTCTTCGATTTTTTTGAGTTTGTATTGGAGTGTTCTACGGCCAATTCCCAACGATTTTGCGGCTTCCGTTCTGTTTCCGTCATTCTCCCTTAATGCCTGCAGAATAAGCACCCGCTCCATATCTTCAATTTTAGTTGCGGATGTCATATCTGGTTTTGCTGAGACCTTATTTTCCTTAATAATTCTATTTGGAAGATGCTCCGGAATAATAATCGAACCGCGCGACATAAGGGTTGCACGCTCCATCACATTTTTCAGTTCCCGGATATTTCCAGGCCAGTCGTAAATTGTAAGAAGAGTACTTACTGTCGACGAAAAACGTGCGTTGCCGCCGGCAAAGGTTTGAGCAAAAGAAGTTGCCAGCGGAAGAATATCGGACTTTCTTTCGCGCAAAGGAGGAAGATAAAGTTCAAAAATATTAAGTCGATAAAAAAGGTCTTCACGGAAATTACCTTTGGCAATTTCCTCTTCAAGATTGCGGTTGGTTGCTGCAATAATTCTGGCTGTCGTTTTTATTTCTGCATTCGATCCGACTCGCTGGAATGTTCCATCCTGCAGAATCCGAAGCAGCTTGGCCTGAAGCGGCATAGGAACTTCACCGATCTCATCCAGAAAAATGGTTCCGTTGTCAGCTTCCTCGAACCGTCCTACCCTTTTGGCAACAGCACCCGTAAAAGCTCCTTTTTCGTGCCCGAACAGTTCACTTTCCAAAAGGTTTTCCGGAATGGCTGCGCAGTTGATTTTTATGAAAGGCAGCCCTTTTTTATCGCTCCAGTTGTGGATCAGCTCGGCAACGACTTCCTTTCCTGTTCCACTCTCCCCTGTTATCAAAACACGCGATTCCGTAGGAGCGACAAAAGATGCTTCCTTCAAAACATGTTTGATAGCAGCGCTTTCTGCAATCACGTTGTCTGGGAGGTCGTATTCTATATGACTTTTTTTCTCAAGGTCCAAGCCGGTCGCACGGGAAACTACAGACAATAGTTCATCAAGGTCGATCGGTTTTTCCAGATAGTTCACGGCTCCATGCTTTACTGCATTTACCGCATCTTTGATATCGGGAAAAGCCGTTACCATAAGAATCGGCATAGATTCTTTGATTTTGAGGGCTTCCTGCATAGTTTCAATACCGGAGATCCCCGGCATTCTGACGTCCGAAATAATCATGTCATATTTGTTTTGATCAAGCAGCTCTAGAGCCATTTCACCGCAGTCTGCAGTGGTAACAGAGAAATCGTGCCTTGAAAGCATTGTGCTCAACAGGCTTCTCTGCCCTTTGTCATCATCTACAACCAGAATTTTTTTGCGGCCTTATTTACAGTCATACAATTTCCTGTTCCATACTTTGGGTAATTCCACTCACGCGGAAGGTTGCGCCTTGAGCAGAGTCAATATACTCTATTTTCCATTGGTGGGCCAGTGAGATCTGCCGAACTATAGCCAGTCCCAATCCGGTACCGTTTTCGTTCAGTGTGTAATACGGGCTGAAAATATCATTTGTAGCTTAATCGGGAACACCTGGTCCGTTATCTGAAAGATCAAAATAAATATTTCCATTTTCATCTTTATCTACCGTAACCGTTACTTTTCCACCCTCATCGAGGGCTTGGAAAGCATTAAGCATGATATTGAAAATAATCTGTCTAAGAAGAACCGGATCCGCATTTACATTAAAGTTTTCTCCGATAACCAGAAGGTCGATCGATTTTTCATCCCTATCAGATTCAAGAGTCCGTGCGATACTGTTGATCACACTCTTCAAATCAACATGTGCGAGCTTAGGCGAAATAGGCTTCGAGTAAGATATAAGCTCGTTGAGTTTGAACGTGACGCGATCGACTTCTTCAGAAATCATATTCAGATCATCCCGCATATCATCATTTATCTCTTCATCTGATGACATAAGTTGAGCGACGCCACGCACAATATTGAGAGGATTCCTGATTTCATGGGCCAGACCGGCCGACATCGTGCTCATTTCCCTCAAGTGAGTATTCAATTCCTGAATTCTCACCAGCCTCAATTTCAATGACATATTTTTCCAGAATGAGAAAAGAGAGAAATTTAATCCGACAATAGCAATCAAAGCAGCGCAGATCACAATGATTCTCAATGTTAGATCTTTCGAAAGTTCGTTTGTCATTTTGTTTATTGGAATGGAAATCACAAATTTATGAATTCCGTAAACGGGGTCGTCGGTTTACTCCTCATATTTTCTAAAACTGATGGTTAATCGCAGTATTTGCTCTCGGCATCACCGTTTTCCTGTGAGAAACCTACAGTGGTAACGCTTAATTGGTGCCATTACATTGTTTCTGACTAAGAATATCTGCCTGTCCTGTAACAGGAGGAGTTAACCGACTACCCCGTAACATTTATTACTTTTCTTATGGCATTTTATAAAAGCAAAGGGTATGCCAATTTCAGTTTCATATTCATAAGTCAATGACAATCAGTAGAATAAATATTGCTGACACAAAAGGATGTTTTTATGCGCGCAAATCTTGCGCACCCGCAGGAGATATGAACGCAAAAATAGCGCAGTAGTAGGAAAGAGTTTTTTTACTCAGAAATGCCTGAAAAACCATAATATAGAGTTTTATCAGGCATAAAAAGATATACAGCTATTTTGAATCGCCGTATGCTCTAACTGTTGTTTTGCAAAAAATACCAAGAATTGAGAA
>JAUVCU010000056.1 GCA_030590715.1 Lentisphaeria bacterium | reverse complement strand
TTTTCATGGTGGTCATGCTTCCCATGGTAAATCTGACCAGCTACGTGCTGGTGGATCTATTGGTGCAAGTTCTGATCCTAGTCGTGTTTGGCCTGGTAAAAAAATGGCTGGACGTTACGGTGGTAAAAGAGCCAGTGTTCGTAACCTGGAAGTTGTTGCCGTAGACGTTGACAACCACATTGTTATGGTAAAAGGGGCTGTCCCCGGACCAAACAATGGGTATGTTGAGCTGTCGGACAGGGGTTGATCATGAAATTAAAACTATATTCATCAGCCGGTAAAGCAACGCAGAAATCCGTTGAGTGTGTTGATTCTGTTTTTGGAATCGAACCTAACGAACATGTTGTTTACCTGGCCGTAAAAGCCGAATTGAATAATCTACGCCAAGGTTCTGTTAAGACCAAAAGTCGTGCCGAGGTTAGAGGTGGTGGTAAAAAACCATTTAACCAAAAGGGTCGTGGAGGCGCTCGCGCTGGATCGACTCGTTCTCCAATCTGGGTTGGCGGTGGACATACCTTCGCTATCTCCCCAAAGACTTACAATATGGCCTTGCCAAAGAAAGTCAGGCGTTTAGCTCGTCGTAGCGTATTGTCTGATAAGATCAAAATGGAATCGATCTTTGTGATTGACTCCTTCAAGCTTGACAAGCCAAAGACAAAAGATATTATCGCACTTTTAGACTCTCTAAAACTGTCTGGTAAAAAACTTTTGATCCTGACCTCAGGGTTTGATGAAGGCTTGATGCTCAGTGGTCGTAACTTGAAGAATGTTGCCATCATTGAAACTGCATCAGTGTCTGCTTACGATCTGATTGACAACGAAGCTATCCTCATGGATAAGGCTTCAGTTGAAATTCTTAACGAACAGTTAGCAAGCTAAGGAGAAGATGGTATGAGTCATGATATAATTATCGCACCGGTTCTCTCTGAGAAAAGTGCAGCCTATCAAGAAGCAGAACGCAAATACGCATTTAAAGTATTGAAATCTGCTAATAAAATTGATATCAAAAAAGCTATTGAAGTTCGTTTTGATGTTAAAGTTGAAAAAGTAGCTACTATGAATATGAATGGAAAAGTCAAACGTTCTACCATGAGAAGTGGTGGTCGCGTGATTCGTACAGAGGGTCCTCGTGCCTCCTGGAAGAAAGCGATCGTTACTCTCAAAGAAGGTGAAGCAATTGATTTCTTCCGTGATGAGCAGGCGTAAGGCGGTTTGATATGGCAGTAAAAACTTATAAACCAATTACACCGGGACAACGTTTCAAGACAACCTCATCTTTTGAGGAAATCACAAGAAACGATCCTGAGAAAAGTCTACTTGCTCCCTTAAAGAAGACAGGTGGTCGTAACAACCATGGTCGCATAACTTCACGTCGTCGTGGAGGTGGTCATCGTAGACACTATCGCATTATAGATTTTAAAAGAGATAAGTTCGATATTCCAGCCCGTGTTGATTCTATCGAATATGACCCAAACCGTTCAGCTAACATCGCTCTGTTGATATATGCTGATGGTGAAAAGCGTTATATTCTTGCTCCGCACAAGCTGGTTGTTGGAACTCAACTCATTTCCAGTGAGTCTGCTCCTATTAAAGTGGGAAATTCACTGTCTTTGGACAATATACCTGCTGGTTCCATCGTTCATAATATTGAGATGAAACCTGGTAAAGGTGGACAACTTTCCCGATCAGCCGGTGCTGGTGCACAGATCATGGCTAAGGAAGGTAACTATGTCACCTTGAAACTCCCCAGTGGTGAGATGCGCATGATTCACAAGCGTTGTCGTGCAACACTCGGTGAGGTGGGTAACAAAGAACATGAAAATATATCTTTGGGTAAGGCTGGTCGTTCCCGCTGGATGGGACGTCGTCCAAAAGTTCGTGGTGTTGCCATGAACCCTGTTGATCACCCAATGGGTGGTGGTGAAGGTCGCTCTTCCGGTGGTCGTCATCCAACAACTCCATGGGGTAAGCCAACCAAAGGTTATAAGACTCGTAAAAAGAATAAAGCTTCCAACAAGTACATAGTTGCTCGTCGGAAGAAGAAATAAGGTCTGATTTATTATGCCTAGATCTATTAAAAAAGGACCCTATATCGAAGTCAAGCTGATGGCTAAGGCCGAGGCTGCTCAGGCAAGCAAAAAGCGTGTCGTGATCAAAACATGGTCTCGCCGTTCTATGATTGTTCCTGAATTCGTAGGGTTAACTTTCGCCGTTCACAATGGAAAAAAATTCATTCCTGTATATGTCTCTGAGAACATGGTAGGGCACAAGCTTGGTGAGTTCTCACCAACAAGAACCTATCGTGGTCATGGTGACAGGGCAAAGAGGTAAGATATGGAAGCTGTAGCAAAAGCCAGACATATCCACCAATCTGCACGTAAAGTACGTCAGGTATTGGATGAGGTAAGAGGTACGCAGGTTGAGAATGCTATGAATAAATTGCATTTTACACCTAAAAAAGCTGCTAAGATCATTGAAAAAACGCTTCGCAGTGCCGTTGCCAACGCCTTAAATCGTGAGGGGTCAGAAGTTGATGCCGATAAGCTCTTTATTAAAGAAGCTTTTGTCGATGAAGGTCCAACACAACGCCGTTTTCGTCCACGTGCCATGGGTCGTGCAACGATTATTAGAAAACGCACCAGTCATCTGACCATCGTGGTCGCAGAGAAAGAGTAGAGGAGTCGTTTTGGGTCAAAAAACACATCCTGTAGGTTTTCGTCTCGGTTTTAACAAAACCTGGAGTTCAAATTGGTTTGACGAGAAGAACTTTGCAGATAAGCTGAATGAAGACATTCTTTTACGGAAATATATCCATCAGCGACTTGCTCATGCTGCTGTAGATAAAATTGATATTTCACGTACTAGTAAGAAGATAACGCTTTCTATTTCAACCGCTAGACCAGGAATTGTTATTGGTCGTAAAGGTGAGGAAGTTGATCGTCTACGCGAAGAGATTCGCAGACTTACCAGTCGCGAAATACAGATAAATGTAAATGAAATAAAGCGTCCTGAACTCAGTGCACGTCTTGTAGGAAAAAATATCGGTGAACAGCTGGTGAAGAAAATTGCTTTTCGCCGCGCTGCTAAAAAAGCGATACAGTCAACTATGAGAATGGGTGCTGAAGGAATCAAGGTTACCGTTTCCGGTCGTCTTGGTGGCGCTGAAATGTCACGTACAGAAACCTTCCATGAAGGCCGTGTACCGCTGCATACCTTGCGTTCTGACATTGATTATGCCCTGGTAGAAGCTCACACAACATATGGCGTCATTGGCGTCAAAGTGTGGATCTGCAACGGGGAAGCTGTCGGAATCGCCGGTTAAGGGAGATTAGAAAATGTTAATGCCAAGAAAGGTTAAATACCGTCGGCATCATCGCGGAAGAAAGCATGGTAATGCTGCTAGGGGTAACGAAGTTTCATTCGGTACCTTTGGACTAAAAGCTCTTGAAGCTGGTTGGATTACCAGTCGGCAGATTGAAGCTACTCGTGTTGCCATCGTCCGAAAAGTTCGTAAGACCGGTCGTATGTGGATCCGTATATTTCCACAAAAGCCCGTCACCATTAAGCCTGCAGAAACACGCATGGGTAAGGGAAAGGGTTCCCCTGAGTATTGGGTAGCTGTTGTCAAGCCTGGGCGTATTATGTTTGAGGTTGATGGTGTTGATCTTGCAACTGCTTCAGAGGCATTCCGCCTGGCCGGACATAAATTACCTATCAAAACAAAAACCGTCGCTAGACGTGATATTCACGAGATTTGATTATGAAGACTTCTGAATTTAAAGATTATACAATCGAAGCACTGCAGAACAAGCTTTCTGATAATGAGACAGAGATGGCAAATCTCCGTTTCCAAAAAGCCCTTCAGCAGTTGGAAAAACCAACTCGATTAAGAGAGTTACGCCGCGAAATTGCCCAGATCAAGACCATACTTCGTGAGAATGAGCTTGGAATTCGTAAAAGTAAAGGACAAGAAGTATGAGTGACCGCGGAAGACGCAAGGTCATCCAGGGTATTGTGACAAGCAATGCTATGGATAAAACCATCGTCGTTAAAGTAAGTCGCCGGTTAAAACACCCTCTGTACGGTAAGTATATCAAAAAGAGCAAGAATTTCAAAGCTCATGATGAGAAAAATACTTGCAACGTGGGTGACGAGGTGAGAATTATTGAGAGTCGTCCCATATCGAAAGATAAGTGTTGGAGACTCTTGGAAACTGTCAAGCAGGCTGCAGAAGCCTAAGGTGAGATAGAGCAATGATACAACAAGAAACACGACTCAAAGTCGCTGATAATACAGGTGCAAAGGAAGTCCTCTGTTTCAAAGTTCTCGGTGGTTCTAAACGTCGTTACGCATCAGTCGGTGATTTGATTGTCGTAACTGTTAAGCATGCCATCCCAAACAGCGCAGTTAAGAAGGGTGAAGTTTCTACTGCAGTTGTTGTGAGGACCAAGAAAGAGATTCGTCGTAAAGACGGCAGCTATATTCGTTTTGATGAGAATGCGGCTGTATTACTGAATGCACAGGGTGAACCACGTGGTACCCGTATCTTTGGACCCGTTGCCCGCGAATTGCGTGAAAAGAAACACATGCGCATCGTTTCTATGGCGCCGGAAGTGCTGTAGGAGGGCTGGAAAATGAAGATTAAGAAAAACGATCAAGTTATGGTGCTTGCCGGTGCCGATAAAGGTAAGACAGGTAAAGTATTAGCCGTTTTCCCAAAAACGCAGCGTGTGCTGGTTGAGGGAATTAATTTTATAAAAAAACATCAGCGTCAAACCTCTGCAAGCGCACCATCAGGTATTATTGAAAAGGAAGCAGCGATTCACATTTCGAATGTTGCTCTACTTCAGGGTGGTAAAGTTGCCAAGGTTGGCTATAAATATTTAGATGATGGTCGCAAAGTCCGATACTTGAAGGCTAGCGGCGACATCATCGATCGATAAGGTGTGAGTAGATATGAGTAATTATACACCTAGACTAAAAGTTAAATATACCGAAGAAGTTCTTCCGGCTCTTATGGAAAAATTTGCTTACTCCAGTAAAATGGAAGTTCCGGTCTTGAAGAAGATCACACTTAATATGGGACTGGGAAAAGCGAAAGAAGAACCTCGTCGTTTGGAAGCTGCCGTTAATGAGCTGTCAACAATTACAGGTCAGAAAGCAGTCATTACACGTGCAAAACAAGCTATTTCAAACTTTAAGCTCCGTGCTGGTGATCCTGTTGGTGCTAAAGTGACTCTCCATGGCAAAAACATGTGGGAGTTTCTTGATCGTCTGATCGGAATAGCTCTACCTCGCGTTCGTGATTTCAATGGTGTTCCTAATCGGTCATTCGATGGTCGTGGGAACTACAATCTCGGTATCAAGGAGCAGATTATTTTCCCTGAGATCGACTATGATAAGATTGAAGGCGTGAATGGCATGGATATCAGTATTACCACATCTGCCAATACAGATGAAGAAGCATTTGAGCTGTTGACCGCTCTTGGGCTCCCCTTCAGACGCAAGCAGGTATAGGAGCAAAATTATGGCAAAAAAATCCCTAATCGCCAAAGCCGGCCGAACGCCTAAGTTTAAGGTGAGAGGATATAATCGCTGTCGAGTCTGTGGTCGCCCACGTGGGTACCTCCGCAAATTTGGCTTATGCAGAATATGTTTTCGTGAGTTGGCTTTAAAAGGTGAAATTCCTGGCATTGTCAAGGCCAGTTGGTAAGGAGAGCATTCGATTATGTCTATGAATGATCCAGTAGCAGATTTTCTAACCCGCATTCGCAACGCACAGCAAGCCGGACATCGTTGGACTGATATACCAAGTTCCAACTTAAAGGTTCGCATGGCGCTATTGCTTAAGTTGGAAGGATATATTAAAGATTTTGTTCTTATCGAAGATGATAAGCAAAATATATTACGTGTTTACATGAAATATACAGCCAATGGCTCACCAGTTATCGGAGGTTTGACACGCATCAGTCGTCCTGGTCGTCGTCTCTATGTACCTGCAGATAACCTTCCACGAGTACGAAATGGTCTCGGAATTGCGATTCTGACCACCAGTCGTGGAGTGATCACTGACAAGCAAGCTAAGAAAGAGCGTGTCGGTGGTGAAGTCTTGTGCCATGTTTGGTAAGCTTTAGAGGTCTATAGTGTCAAGAATTGGAAAAATGCCCGTTGTGATCCCTTCTGGAGTAGAAGTTAAGATCAATGCTAACTCAGTTGAGGCCAAAGGCCCCAAAGGTGTTGATGCACTTGATTTTCTTCCTTTAGTGAAGGTGGAACAAACCGGGAATGAGATCATCATTACCCGAAATTCTGATGAAAAAGATGCCCGTGCTGCTCATGGTTTGACACGTGCATTGATTAATAATTTAGTTAACGGTGTCGCCACCGGTTATTCCCGTGAAATGGAAATAATTGGTACTGGTTATACGGTTTCAGCCGAGAAGGGTGGCTTACTATTAAATGTAGGCTTTTCACACCCAGTGTACGTCGGTCCTATTGATGGAATTACTTATGATGTCAAGAAAGGTAATACTAACTTTTCTGTAATTGGCTTCAATAAGTATCTGGTTGGACAGCTCGCTGCAAAGATTCGTTCTGTTCGTCCTCCTGAACCGTTTAAAGGTAAAGGTATTCGTTATAAAGATGAATACGTAAGGCGCAAAGCTGGTAAAACCGTTGGAAAATAAAGGATTTAAGCTGTGAAGTATCCTAAGTCAGCAAAAGAGTTAAAAAGGCTGAAAAAGAAAAAAGCTCTGCGCGCCCGGATGACGGGAACGGCAGAGGTACCACGTTTGGTTGTATTCCGCAGCAATCGTCATGTGTCAGCTCAGATTGTCAATGATCTTGAACATCATGTGCTCTTCGGAACGTCCGATCTTCAAGAAGGTATTAAAAGTCAATTGAAAAAAGATAGTACCAAGACTGATGCAAGTAAAGCTATCGGTGAGGCCATTGCTGAAAAAGCAAAGGCAGAAGGTATTAAAAAGGTCGTTTTTGACCGAAATGGTTTCAAATATCATGGCCGGGTTAAAGCATTGGCTGATTCAGCTCGCGCTGCAGGATTGGAGTTTTAATGAAACGATCGATTAATCCCAGCGAAATCGAATTCAAAGAAGAAAAAGTCGTCAAGATCAACCGTGTTGCTAAGGTTGTTAAGGGCGGACGTCGATTTAGCTTTAATGCAATCGTAGTTGTTGGCGATGGAAATGGTCATGTTGGTGTTGGCTTGGGAAAAGCAAACGAAGTCATGAACTCTGTTAACAAGGGTAAAGAAAATGCTAAAAAGAGTGTTGTTCGTGTACCTATCGTTAACGGAACCCTGCCACATGCAGTGATCGGTAAATTTGGTGCTGGTCGTGTTATGCTTAAACCGGCATCTCCAGGTACTGGAATTATTGCCGGTGGTGCTATTCGTGCCATCATGGAGCAGGTTGGCATTACTGATGTTTTAGCTAAGATCTTGGGGACTCGTAATCCACATAATGTGATCAAGGCTACAATGAACGGATTAGGCCAATTAGAAGACGCTACTGATATTGCCCGTAAGCGTGGAATTACCATTCAGGAGTTATTTAACTAAAATGAGTGCGCAGAAAAAAGTCGATCAGATTAAGATTACCCAGATCAAAGGGCTTATCGGTCAAAAAGAAAAATTAAAGAGAACGATTGAAGCGCTAGGTTTAAAGCGTATAGATCATAGTGTTGTTCATGAAGATAACGAAGTCATTCGTGGCATGGTTTTCAAAGTGAAACATCTCATCTCTGTGGAGAAGGTATAAATGAAACTAGGTGATTTGAAACCAGCTGCTGGTTCGACTAAAAAGAGAAAACGGATCGGCCGTGGAAATGCCTCAGGTTGGGGACGTAACGCAGGTCGTGGTGAAAAGGGATACGGTTCAAGGAGCGGCTCGAAAAGCGCAGGTTTGTTTGAGGGTGGTCAGATGCCACTGCATAGAAGACTTCCTAAGCGTGGTTTTACCAATCATTTCCGTAAAGAATATGAGATTCTAAATCTTCGTGATCTAGAAAGAATTGAGTCAAACGTTATTGATGCAGCTGCATTAGTGGAAGCAGGCTTGATTAA
>JAUVCU010000192.1 GCA_030590715.1 Lentisphaeria bacterium | reverse complement strand
AAAAGTTTTCAGGTAAAACCGATGATAAAATCACTATACAAACGGTCAAATAGAATTTTATCGGCTGCGTTACAGTGAAGTGTAACGTTTGCCATTCCAAGTCCTGATACAAAAAAATGCCCACAATTAGAATATGATCATTGTGGGCATTTTAAAGATTCGGAAAACCAGATTAAGTAAGATGCAGACCGCAGTCCACATAAATAACATTTCCGGTAACGGAATCAGTTCGGGCCAGAAATAGGCAGGCATCAGTCAGATCACTGATCTTCGCAATCTCATGATCTTTTCTGGTTACTATTTTTTCTGCCGGTTTATTTCCCGGAAAATTAATGGCGGGAAGAACCGGCCCCGGGGCTACAGCATTCACACGGATCTTAGGTCCCCACTGTAATGCCGCCTGGAGAGTCGCTTCGTGCAGAGCTTTTTTTGAGATGGGATAGCTTGCACCTAGCTCATCTATTTTGTTGATTCTCTGATCCAGAATATTGATTATAACTCCTTCTTCGAGGTCCTGAGCATAAAATGTACGCATCAGTTCCACCGCACTCCAATAGTTGACATCAAACTGAAATTGGCCTGTATCAAAGTCTTCATCTGCCATCGGATGCATTGAAAAAATAGCCGCATTATTGATTAGAATATCGATCTGCCCGATTTCCGGGATAATTTCTCCGACGAGCTCTGTATCAGAAAAATCAGACTGGTAAATAGAGTGACCGACCGAGGTTCCGCCGAGCTGCTCAAGTAGAACCATAGCTTCATGATCTGATTTATTGCAGTGGATCACGACATGTGCACCTGCATCGGCAAACGCGCGGCAGATATCCGCACCTATCCGAACTGCGCCTCCGGTTACCAGTACATTTTTACTTTTTATATCCATTACTCAACCCTTCATTTGTAAACTGCTTTTTTTTATCCCAAACATAGTTACATTTTATTATGCTATAATCCCTAAAACAATTGACTCGGCAACTTTTTATGATGAACTTAAAATTCATACCATTAATACTATTATGCGGCCTCTTTTCTTCCGGTTGCTCTACATTCGTCAATTCCAGAATTCAAAAGCAGGAAATGATATCGCTGCATAATTCGGGAAAATTCTCAGAAGCGGCAATGATTGCGGACAAAAAAGCCTCATCATTCTTCAGTTCAAAAGATGAACTTATGTGGCGTCTTGAACAGGGAATGCTCGAATTTGAAGCGGGAAATTATAGGAAAAGCATTACCGTCTTCGATCAGGCAGAAGCGCTTATCAACAGCTTTCAAGACCGGGCACAAATCAACATGAGAAAAGGAACCGATGAAGTAAGCTCTGTCGTAACCAATCCAAATGCCCTGCCCTATACGGGAAGCTTCTATGAAAGGATCCTACTGAATGTATACAAATCTCTCTGCTATATGGCAATTGGAGATTCTGACGGAGCTAGAGTAGAACTGCGCCGCGCCTATCAGCGCCAAAAAGACGTTTATCGGGAATTTGAAGATGAAAGTGAATCAGCCCACAAAGAGGCGACTGAAAGTGACGTGAATATTGATGCAATAATTGCTGACGTCCCGGAACTTCAGGATCTAAAAAGAGTGTTAGACAAAAATATCACATCGCCCTCTGATAAATTCACCAATCCGTTTTCCACTTATTTATCGGCTATTGCATATCTTTCTGAAGGAAACTATCAGGAAGCTAACTTTGATTTCAAAAAGCTGTTTCAGTCAGAAAGCGGCAACAATTTATTTCAAAAAGATTACGTGACAATAGCCAGCCGGAGCAACAATGAGATTCCTCACTACCTCAGAAATGAGCAACAGCACAATCACTCGATGTCTGAAGATGTGGTGTATGTTATTTTTGCAAACGGTACCGCACCGGCTAAGAAATCGGTAAACTTCCAGATAATTCTTCCGGAACCGATCGGATATACCGGCGTCGCTTTTCCATCGATCCAGTACTTTCCGACTTCCATAAATAATCTTTCTGTAATTCACGATAATCAGCAATCAACAACGACTCAAATCTGCAATATGAGTTCCGTAGTATCTGAAGAATTCAAACAAAAAATGACACCGATGATCACCCGTCTGGTTATTTCCTACATTGCGAAAGAAACAGCATCGTACGCTTTTAATAAAAAGATGAAAGATCGCGGAGCAAATGAAGAATTGCTCTCGCTAATAACAACCGGCCTATTCAAATTCGCAACAAATACTGCTGATACTCGCTGCTGGCAGACACTGCCCGCAGAATATCAGGTTGCTCATTTTAAACGTCCGAAGAATGGAATAGTGACAATCAAGACCGTTGCTGGAAGTTCAACAAAGAAATGGGACGTAGAACTGGATTCAGATAAGGCTATCTCAATTATCTACGTCCGCTCCAGAGTTGGTAACAATATAGATATCAAAACATTTGGTCTGTAATACCTCCTGCTTTCTTAAAAACTATGCAGAGAGCAAAATCGATCCCTCTGTTCTTGAATGAACAAAAGGTATCTTCAACCTACTATATTTATCGAAAGGATTATTCGAAGGTTCCAGTTTTAACCTGTAGCCTTCAAGTTTAATCTTTATTCGTACGAAAGCGCTATTTTCTCACATTGTGGGTCTTCTATCTGAATAACTTCATCGAACAGTTTTGTCGTCTCGTCCCAGATATCGCGGTGGCTAAGGCTTCGATATTCCTTGTTGTAGACAACGCGCTTGATACCGGCGTTAACCAAATGCACAAGACAGCGGTGACAAGGCTGATGCGTACAGTACAATGTGCAGGATTTTGTGTCGAATGGACAGTTCATAATCGCATTCATTTCAGCGTGGATTACAAATTCATACTTGAGCGGTTTTTCCCATCTTTCGGGAGTTTCCAAAATTCCCTTAGGAAATCCGTTGTAACCAATACTCACCTGTCTTGTATCTTCTGTAACAATAACAGCTCCCACTTTCGTCGATGGATCTTTACTCAAATCCAGAGCAGTCACCCAAGCCAATCGCAAAAAGTGGCGATCCATTAATTCCTGTTTTGATAAACTCATTGCATTCCTCTTTTTTGTTGACTGAACGTATGGCTTTTCATTCATAAATACAAGATTAAATTAATATATTGTAGAGTATGAAAGTAAAGATATCCCTATTCCCCATTTTACTCATGTAAACGAAATCGAGAGTAGGTTTTATTGTGCAACGGTCTAAAACTCAACTTCTATATTGTAGCCGGAATGAGCGCGCAGGTTCAGAACCTTGTTATCAAAAATCAGATACTGCCCTTTGATTCCCTTCAATGTTTCTTTGATTTCAGGAAGCTTGTCAAACTTCAAAGACGTAACTTTTGTCGGATATGCTTCGACCGGATATTCAAAAGTAAATTGCTTATCGGGCTCGACCAAATACTGTTTCATATCCTCAGGCAGAGATTCCTGTGCCGTTTTGATATACTCCTCAAATGGAATATCAGTCACTTCATTCTTCAGCATTTTGCGCCAGTTGGTTTTATCACTGAAGTGTGAGGAGATACAAACCTCTGCTTCACCAACTGCTTTACGATCCGGAAAACGGCCGATAATAACAGCTTCGATCGCGCCCTGATCCATCCAACGAGTCGGCACCTGACTTCCACGCGTAATCCCGACTTTTATTGAACTGCTTCGCGCCAGATACAAAATGTGTTCGGTAAAACAGTTTGCTTTCCCCCACTCCTCGTCACGGCACGTTCCCTCAGCAAAATGGCACGTGTGCGGACGAACAATACACATATCCGTCTGCGGGAGCGTCGTTACGCAGGGATAGCAGTATCCATCATTGTACGTTTTACCACGAATATTTCTTCCGCAATTAACACAGTTTTTCTTTCCTCCGAAACGGAGTGTGATCTCTTTCCCGACCAGTTCATTCATATTCAGAACACTTTCACCATCCAGGTTGAGTGAATAATTAACGCTATTATCTTCGCCATGCGCAGTTATCATCTTGCGCAGTAGTCCTTTTACTATTCCCATTTGGGGTACTCCATTTAAGGTTTGACTAATTATGCAGCAGGTACATAACAAAATCATTTGCCACTAAATCAGTTACAATTTGATTTATATATACAATATATCAAGATACCCAACTAAAGTTACCTACCCATACCATTTACAGACAAAATACCACTCCCCCTATTCTAACCAGATAACTATGGTTCTTAATAAAAAATTATTCGGAAGAAAAAAGACAATTTTTTATTAATATGATCTACCCAAGAAGACTAAAACCTGATAAAAGAACACCACATTAAGATATATAAAACATATCAAGACTTAATGGTTCTCTATGTACCAGTTAACTGTGGGGAAATGGCAATTGCTGCTTGGAAAAGTGTAATGCCATCCGTAATATGCTTATTTTCCAATTCATGCCTCCACCACAAATAGTGGTTTAGATATTTAGTAGCAACGCCTCTAAAATGACG
>JAUVCU010000160.1 GCA_030590715.1 Lentisphaeria bacterium | reverse complement strand
TTTTTGGATAAATTCAGAAGTGGGGAGTATTCTATTCTCGTTACCAGCAAAGTATTGAATGAAGGTGTGGATGTGCCTGAAGCAAGTGTGGGGATTATCGTTTCCGGCAGTGGTAGTATTCGTGAGCATGTTCAGCGACTCGGGCGAATTCTTAGAGCGAAAGATGGCAAGCAGGCGGTGTTGTACGAACTGCTTAGTGACGGGACTTCAGAAATGAATGTGAGTAAACGAAGAAGAAATCACAGGGCTTATAATAGGCCGTATTCGGGGTGGAAACGCTACAGTAAATGATACCGCTGTAACAGCTGCAAAGTGGATTTATCTATTGTTTTATTAACTCTTATATGTAATCATTTATAGGACGCGTGTTAATATTTCAATGGTGCTACTATGCCTGATGTAATCAAAATGATTGCTTTATCTTTTGTCCGAAGACCTGTTCTTGTAGCATTTTACCTATCCTTTTTTGCGGGCTTGCTATTCGGCTTGAATTCATTTTTTTCTAAACCAGACTTTCCATTTAATCCAGAGTATTCCGAAGTAATCAAGTATGTTACTGCTAATGGGAAAAATGAATTATATGAATCTTATACTTCATTTAAGCCGGGGATGAGGCTGGCTGTCCTAGATGTGATGCACTTGATTTTCAGCGGTGATAGCAATGTGGAATTTGAATCTATTACCTTCAGTATTGATCGTTCTGATGCGTTTCAATTTATGCTTAGAGGCATGGGGGATGTCGTTAGGGAAAACAGGGTGGAAGCTGCAAACTATATTATTGCTGATTCGCTCTGTTCTGCCGATGAAGACTATCGGGAATTATCCCATTTTCTGAATAGTCGCGAGGGTACTTCAAAACCTATCTGGCAGTACATTGCGGGTCAGGGACATTCAGGATTAATTGCTGATAAATATATAATCAGAGCTTTATCGGGGGATTATACAGCAGAGGCCATGCTGGCTTTTCATTCAAAATATGAACAGACTGAATTAAATCCGTCACTGAATACTCTATGCCAAATGTTTATGAGTCATGATATTACAGCGGTACGATGGGCTCTGCGAAAAATTATTTTCGGTAAATTCCACAACTTGGGAGACAAAGAGTCGGAGCAAACTGATTTAGTCGTTACTTCTGCTGAATTTCGTGAGTTTATTGAACTGTTTACACACTCCGAGGTATATGAACAGTTACGGGACTTCGAGAAAAGAAGTTTTGATGTCATCGTAAAGATGGATCCTTCAGCTATAACTCGAAAATCAGAGTTGTTATGTTTTAAGGCTTCAGAAGAGCTCGCGTTACTGAAGCAAAGTGAAGTATCAAATCAAAAATAAAAGAATCCATTTTGCCCTATGTTTTTCTGATAGAACAAAATGGACATAATATTACTTGGCTGCAATAGCCTTATTAATTAGCTTTATTGCAGATTCCTTAGAATGAGCAGCACAAATAAAGAGGCTGTGATGACAGAAAATTCCGTCAGGAATACCAGCCGCTTTTGAGAACTCATCATCGTTTAACCCACCCCAGTTTTTGGGAAGGTTTTTACGGTTTGAAAATTTACCGATAGAAGATGGCACTGCTCTGATATACCACTTTTCCCCGTGTGGATAAAGTGAGTAAAGAATTGAAGCATTGCCTTGACTGTTAAGAAGATGCCCTTGCCACTTACATCCTTCACCTACCTCTATGTATGGTAAGTTATTTGAGAGAGAATATCTGAGAGATGCTTTTACTTCATTTTTGCTGTTTATCCATTGCTCTGAATCGGCAATTATAGCATTGAGTAGCAGTTTTGCCCTTAGGACTTCCTGTTCAAATGCCGCATCTGCCAGAGATGAATCTTGCGGGTTCATTATCGCAATTGTTTTGCTCAAGGATATTTCCTGCGCTTCCGGACCTTTTTTGTTAGGAATAGACAATGTGACCCCATTGTCATTCGCATCCAGTCCGCGGATCAGCAAGCTGCAGACTCTGTCTGCTATTTCTTTGCTGTCACAGATTTCCAGACCGTAGTGTTTCCAGACAAGCCCGATTGATGACATCGGTAATCCGTCGTCGTACGTAGGCCCATTTCGGAAATGGTGATCGTATTTGTTTTGCGAATGGTCATATATTCCTCCAACATCTACAAGAAAATCACACGTTTCCCAAACCTTCGGGTCGCGTGAACGAACAATTTTATAATCTTCGTGAAGCAGCGAAAGTGCCGCTACCGCAAATACATCATCAGCGTGAAACGATCCGCTGTGGGCTCCAATCAGTTTCATTACAATGTTATCCCGTTGATTGTCGCCAGATAAATACTGGCGCTTTAATATTGTCAACAATAAAAGGCCAAGTTTTGAATCCGCAAGAGATGGAAGCAATAAAACTGGGGGGAATGTGAAAATTGAAAGGTGTTTACTACAGAACTGTGCCGGATTAGTGTTTCATCACTTTTATTTCCAAGCCGTCGTAGGCAAGAGACACGTCATGTTCCGTAAAGTACTCAGATTTTTTGTCTTTAAAAAGAGGATCCACTTTCGAGTGCATTATATCATGGCAGATATGGGTGAAATACGTTTTTTTAGGTTTTACCGCTTCGACAATATTGAGTGCTTGCCTGATGTTGAAGTGTGTCGAATGTTCCCTGAATCTCAGGGCATCAATAATAAGAATATCCAAATCGCGAATCTTCGCTAAAGTTTTTTCAGGAATGCAGGAAACATCGGAAATGTATGCGCAGTTTAAAAACTTATAACCGAAAATTTCGATTTTACCGTGGATCACATCAAGAACCTCAAAGTCTATACCTTCGATCTCAACATTGTTTTTGATCGAGTTCATCTGTAAGTCGGCAATACCTCCACCTTTTTGGGTTTCATCTGAAAATAAATAATGGAACGTATAATTTTTCAGCGTTTCAAGGTGGTCAGCTTTGCCGAAGATAGGGACAGGTTTGTTTTGAAGCCTATTAAAAACTCTTAGGTCATCGATTCCGGATACGTGGTCAGAGTGATTGTGAGTAAGCAGGACAGCTGAAAGATTATCAATATCAGCGTTGATAGCCTGATTTCTGAAATCTTTTCCGCAATCGATAATAATATTTTCACCCTCTTTTTGTATAAGCAAAGAAGAGTTTGTTCTCGTGTCTTTCGGATCAGCAGACGTACAAGTTTCACATTTGCAGCCGATCATTGGAATCGCATGGCTTGTGCCTGTACCTAAAAATTTTAATGTCACTTCTTTCACTTTTGTATCTCGTCTTATCCTGTTAACCTGCTTAGATCATGATTCATTAAAATATTACATTTGTACGCAAATGCCATCCTTATATAGGAGTGATATTGATTTGAATTAATCTGTTCGTACAGCACATTATACCAAAACTTGAAAAGCTAATTTATTAATTAAAAGAATTACATATGAAAGATGACGATTTCGGGCTTATTCTGGAAGGAAGCCCTGACATATTGAAGAAGAGTTATGACGAATTTCAGTCGATAGAAGTTGACTGGGATCTGATGGAAGAAGAGCCGGCAGATGTTATAGAAAAAGCGAAAACGATTGAGCATGCTGTTGAAGTCAGCGCTCCAGGGACTTTCTGGGGAAAAGAGATAAGAAACCTTAGACTTGAGCCGACTGATAAAGAAGGATGGTGGCTTGACCGCGTCGACCTGCCTGATTCACAACCGGTAAAAGTATCAATCAAAAATGTTTGGACAACTGGATCTGA
The DNA here is from genome assembly GCA_030590715.1 of Lentisphaeria bacterium. Lineage (GTDB taxonomy): Bacteria > Verrucomicrobiota > Lentisphaeria > Victivallales > JAUVCU01 > JAUVCU01. The sequence continues at coordinate 1,188 of JAUVCU010000160.1, read as the reverse complement.
GGTGGTAAGTAACATTGTTCTTCGTTCTGGTTCTACACACAACTATATTCGATTAGTAGAGCATATCATTGCGCTTAAAGCTGGAATGGATGTTGATAACCTGTTGCTTCGTTTTGAGGAAAGCGGTGATCCGCCTCTTTTCAAAAAGGGAAGCAAAGATCTTGTAGATGCTCTGAGAAGTGCAGGACGCAAAGAACTCGACCAAAAAGTTAAATATTATACTGTAAAAGAAAAAGTCAGCATTGTTCGCGCTGATGGAAGTTTTTTAATTGTTGAGCCGGCAAAAGACGGACGCATGTCGTTGGATATGGATTGCGCTGTTAACTTCCCGACTGCGATCGGAAAACAGAGAATCAAGTTTCCGTTAAATGACAAATCGTTTAATCTTGGAGCAACAGCGAGAACAAATGCTTCTTTCAGTAAAATGGTTCTTTGTAAAACTGTCGGGCAGCTTTTTGCTGATTCGCGTAACCTTGGATACAACAAGGAAAACGTGCTGATTGCCAAAAAGAATTCTTACTGGAACGAGCCGGGACTGATGCATAAAGATAAGTCTCTGGAAGCTGTTTGGCACCGCTCTATTCTGGATTTCCTTGCCGCAGTTGCTCTTATTGATGAAGGGCGCTTTGTCGGGCATATTACTTCCTACAAGGCTGGACATTTCCTTGATGTTGAAATGATCCGTCTGCTTTACGCAAACGATATGCTCGTGGAAGTTGAAAACTAAAATTAAATAATGGTATGGCAATGGATAGCTTTGTATTAGCTTCAGATAGCTTAATTTTAAATATTGTTCTCTTCGTCGTGGCACTTTATACACTGATCAAAGGTAGTGACTGGTTTGTGGATGCCTCGGCTTTCATTGCTCATCATTTTAAAATTCCGGATATTATTATCGGACTGACTCTTGTCAGTGTCGGTACTTCTCTTCCTGAATTGGCGACAAATGTTTACGCTTCGGTAAATGGGGAAGGGGAGATTGTTCTCGGTAACGTTGTTGGTAGTAATATTACAAATATCTGTCTTGTGCTTGGAATCGGTATTATCTTCGCAGGTGGTATTGATATCGGCAAGAAAGTTTTTAAACGTGACGGTTTTGTTATGCTTGGCATTTTTGCCTCTTATATGGCTTTGTCGTACAGCATGGGCGAAGGAAACGTATTGAGCCGAGTCGATGGCTTGGTTATG
>JAUVCU010000152.1 GCA_030590715.1 Lentisphaeria bacterium | reverse complement strand
GAAGATCTGACAAGTGTGCCGGAGCATGCCGGTGATGAGATGATGCGTGTTGCTGCTTTGGAAGGGCAGATGTTTGATGATGTTCAGCTTAGTGCTGTTGATAAAGTCGGTGAAAATCCATTCAGTATTATAACCGGTGGTCCAGGTGTTGGTAAAACAACAGTAGTTGGCGAAATCGTCCGCAGAGCTAAAAAATCAAAATTGAACGTTTTTCTTGCTGCTCCAACTGGGCGTGCCGCAAAACGCATGACAGAATCGTGTGGTGTTGAAGCCAAAACGATTCATCGTCTTCTGAAGTGGGATCCGATTAAGGCTCACTTTGTGCATGGCTACGAGCAACCTCTGGAATGTGATCTGCTGATTGTCGATGAGACTTCTATGCTCGATCTTCCGCTTGCTGTATTTTTGTTTCGTGCGATCAGTCCGGGAACGACGGTGGTTTTCGTTGGTGATGTTGATCAGCTCCCTTCAGTCGGGCCAGGTCGTGTACTGTTGGATTTAATCCAATCTGAAAAATGCGCAGTGACTCACCTCAAAAAAATCTATAGACAGGGTGAAGGAAGTAGGATTATTACAAACTCACATAGAGTTAATTCGGGAATGCTGCCCGAAGTTGAGCGCCTGCCGAAAGATCAGTTGACAGACTTTTATTGTATAGATCAGGACGACCCTGAAAAAGTAGCGGAACTTATTACCAAAATGGTTAAGGAACGGATTCCTGAACGATTCAATTTCAACTCTAAAAGAGATATTCAGGTGCTTACACCGATGAATCGCGGTTCATCAGGTACGGAAACGCTTAATGAAAAGCTGCAGCTTGAATTAAATGGCGGTAAAAAGCCTCAGTTTAAGTTTGGTGAGAAAACGTATAAAGCCGGCGACAAAGTGATGCAGACTTCCAATAACTACGACAAGAACGTGTTCAACGGTGATATGGGCTTCATTACCGAAATAGATACGCAGGACAAAAAGTTCATTGTCAGTTATGAAGAGTGTGCGGTCGACTACGATTTTGACGAGGCTGATCAGATTCGTCTGGCTTATGCAATTACCGTTCATAAATCTCAGGGAAGCGAATTTCCTGTTGTGGTTATGCCTATTCTATCTCAGCATTTTATGATGCTTCAGCGAAATCTGCTGTACACGGGAATGACACGTGCGAAGAAGCTGTTGATTCTTGTGGGATGTAAGAGGGCAATTTCTATGGCAGTGAAAAACACTCGACAGAAACCGCGTCACTCGATGCTTCTGGAGCGACTCAAAGCAGTCGAACTCCTTTCTCAGGATTTGAGATAGGCTCTAGTCTTTTTTCTGACATTGTGTTGTGATCGTGTACACTAAAAGCAACCTGCCTTTCTGTTTTCTCTTATTGTATGGCTGAAGAGCTTTTATAGGTTCTCTGGCATGTTTTGTGCTTGTTTTGATAATGCGAACATAAAACTATGCATAGGAACGAACTGGATGTCTTATAAAGAATGTCTTGTTGTATCGTGGGATAAAGAGAAGAATGTCTACGGAATGCTGTTGAAGACCGTCCGTGGATCATGCAAACCGGTTAGGCACTATTGTGAACTTGACCAGTCGATGGATTTTGCTTCGAAGCTATTTTTCGTCAATAAGAAGATACGCCACACAGATAGTTGTCTTGTTGTTTTGAGCGGTAATATTCCTAAATCGACCGTTATAGAGATCTCTGTTCCAAGAGTTCCTTTAAATGATCTTTCGCAGTTAATAAGTTTCGAGATATCTCAGAATATTCCTTTCCCTGTCGACTCCGTAAAGTGGTGTTATCGTGTTATTCCTGATGCGGATTTTAAAGATAATAGCAAGTACAGAGTTCGAATATTTGCCGTTTTAAGCACGGTCTGGGATGAATTGTTAAATGAGATAGGTTTTAGCACACTGCACACTAATGATGCGGCCGGGACGATCAGTCGGCTTCTGGATATGGGGCTTGAGGGATTTTTGTTGTCTTCAGCGCTGCGCGGGGTGCTTTCCCAGCGGCTTGTACGCGAGTGTTGTAATGTTTGTCATGGAGAGGGTGTTTATGCCGTGAATAGTAAATGTAAAAACTGCAGTGGTTCCGGATTCAAAGGAAGGACAGCCATTTTTGAATTGATGACGGTGGATTCGGAAATAAGAGAAGCTATAAGTCAAAATTCAGACAGCATTAAAATTGCAGAGATTGCAAAGAAAAACGGTATGAAAACGCTGGTTGAAGACGGGCAAAGAAAAATAAATGAAGGTCTGACGACGGACGTTGAAATAGCAAGAATCATAAATGATTCGTAATCGTGTAAACCGGAAACGCTTTTTGTAACTAAAAACAGTCGAGAAAAGATGCCGCTTTATAAATACAGGGTGTGTGATAGTTCAGGAGAGATCTCGGAACTCACCGTTGAGGCCGATTCAAAGAGTGACTCGGTTTCAAGACTTAGAGTGCGGGGGGTTAAACCACTCGAATATATTGGTACTTCAGATACGGATTACATCCGGAAAGATTTTTCTAGTATATTCAAATCAAGCCGTTTCGATTATTACGAGTTTACGGATACGCTGGTACCGCTGCTTGAAGCGCATATTCCTCTTGAAGTATCACTAGGGATGATCGCCGCAGGAAGCGATAGCGATACTTTTAAAGATGTCGTTTACCGCATAAGAAAAGGGCTGCATGAGGGGAAAAAGTTTTCCGACCTTATCCGTAACCACGGGGCAATGTTTCCTAAAATATATTCAAACATGGTTGAGGCAGGCGAGGAGTCCGGGGCTCTTAATGAGGTGATGGCTGAACTTCAGAAATTCCTGAATGATAGAAAAGAACTGAAAGAATTTCTGATTACAAGCTCTATATACCCTGTTATTATTCTTGTTGTAACTTTTGGTGTTATAGCTTTGCTTTTTACGGTGTTTATTCCAAGGTTCTCCAAATTATTTATCGATATGGGAAAAGACCTTCCGGGTCCAACAAAGCTATTGCTCCTGGTTAGTCAAACAGCGACCTCTCTATGGTGGCTGTGGTTGATTATGTTTATCGCATTTGTCCGTAGTGTCACTCGAGGTGGAGTTGCGAAGCTGTGGTGGGATAATATTATGGTTCGGATGCCGTTTACATCCGATTTGGTTCAAACGATGGAAATTAGCCGCTACTTTAGAACTCTCGGGGTACTTGTAAATAATCATGTGCCGATCCTCAACTCAATAACTATTGCTTCAAAAGTGATCCACAATATTCCGATTCTAAAAAGTGTCTCAAGTATATCTGCCGGTCTTAGAGGCGGGGCTAAGCTGTCACAGACTCTGAGTAAAAGTAAATTTGTGCCTAATAGTGCGATACAGATGCTGCATGTGGGTGAAGAGTCGGGTAAACTTGGTGAAATGCTCGATCTGGTCGCGGCACGGTATGAAAAGATACTTAAAACTAAAATAAAAAGACTGTTATCCCTTTTTGAGCCTTTTGTGATACTTGGTCTATCATTTATTATTTTATTAGTTGTCGTATCTATATTTATGGCTATACTGGAAATGAGTGATATCTAGACTACATTTACGCATTAATTGGTTATATAATTTAATAAAGGGAAGGTGAATTATGAGAACAAATGCTAAAAAAACTTCGTTTACACTTATCGAGATGGTTGTGGTAATTGTTATTATCGCTTTGCTTGGTGCTCTTGTGGGGCCGCAAGTTATGAAACATGTTGGTAAAGCAGAAAAAAATACAACTCTTGCTCAAATGAGAACCTTAAAGAATGCTATTTTGGATTACCGACTTGATATCGGGAAAATTCCAGATTCACTTGAAGCACTTGTAAGTAATTCAGGAGCAGGAACAAAGTGGAATGGACCATATATTGATGCAAAAACACTACCAAAAGATGCATGGGGTAATGAATTCAATTATCAAAAGCTTTCAGAAAAACCTTATTTCGAAATTACTTCAAATGGAGCTGATGGTCAATCGGGTGGGGAAGGTGACGCAGAAGACCTTACTACTAATAAGTAATAGTTGTTTATAAACATGCGACAACCTTCTATGAATTCACATAAAGACAAAATGAAGCCATTTACTTTAATGGAGTTTATTGTTGTTATTATGGTTATTTCGATGGTAGTCGGGCTGGTTATTGCCAATGTGGGTGATCAGCCGGCCCATTTGATGATTGAAAAAACAATCGTTGAAATAGAAGCCCTCGCCAAAGAGGCTTCAAATAGGGCTATCCTTCAGGGCAAGAAAATCGAAGTCGAGTATAAAATCGATGAACGTAAATTTGAGATCCCTAGTAAGGATGATAGTTATGCCGCCCAAGTTATCTCAGATGACTTCTCAGTTTGCCAACTGCCTGAAGATTGCACGCTTGAATTAGAGGACGGTGTCGAGTTATTCTCTGACACAGGAATGGTAAAATTTATTTTTTTCCCTGATGGTGCAGGTTCCGGCCCGGAGTTTTATCTCAAGCTTAAAGGTCATTCTAGACTTTTATTTATTTCACCTCTAACAGGAATGTTGAATGTCGATGCAGAAGAGGAATAACTTTACCCTTTTAGAAGTTCTGGTTTCGCTGGCCATCTTGACTATGGGGTTGATGATCGCTTTGAGCCAGACGGCCAATTCAACGTCAAGAAGCATCAGAGCTGAGGTGCGCTGGCATGAACAGCATATGCTTGCCCAGGCTGCCGAATTTTATCTTTTGGCGGGACCAAATGAGGCTCTACCAAGATCTATTTTTAATTACGATGGTTATCGCGCTTCTTGTGTTGTGGAAGATGCAGAAGAAGGATTACACACTGAAGCACTTGAGGATATCGGAAGCTGGAGGCTTATGAACCTTACGGTTAATTTGATCGGACCTAATGGTGATATTGCGGACAGTCTTAAGATAGACAAAATAATGAATCGGGATGACCTATGAGAAATGTAAACGGATATACACTGCTGGAAATGATAGTTGCTATTGCAATCTTCCTGATGGTTATGCTCGTGGTCGGTACCGGGAGTATCGCCGTACAAAATACCTGGGGAAAGCTTCAGGATCACAGCTACAAACTTAAAAAACTT
>JAUVCU010000077.1 GCA_030590715.1 Lentisphaeria bacterium | reverse complement strand
AGCTAAAAGCTTGAACTCATACGACTCTGCAATCGGTATTTTGGGGCGGTGACTGATTAATGAGGAGAAACAAAGCCGTGATTGGCTTGGCTTACGATGCGTAAGAGTTGTGTGAGTTCACGATTTATCGTGCTGGGGTGCGCATAGTATGCTTAACCTTCCACCCCTTACAAATGTTCCTTACAAATGTTCAAATGGTACAACCACTTACAAATGCAATAACTTATATCCAATTAAAGTTTGTGTCTGGGGCGCTATCAATACGACTGAGGAGATAATCGATTTTGGGAGAATAAGGATTTGAAAGCCACCTGCATTATAAGCTTTGAGCTACAGAGATGAGCATTGCTGTATCTATTACAGCAATGCCGTAAATTCATCTCTATTATGCGTGCAGGATCATATCGCAGATTTCAGAAAGGACAGAGTTTCTTCTAAAAGTCAATAGTTTTCAGAAATAAATATTTTGGTATGGGGGGAGCGTTCCCGGTCATACAGCTTTTTTGCGGGATTAGTCTTTGATATACTGGTTAAAGGAAACACAACAGGCAGGTCAGTTCCGTACCGTGGAATAGGGGAATGGCATATTCCGACTCCCGCTCAGCGGGACTCACGGCAGTTCCGTACAGTCTTGTTTACGTGAATCCGGGCTGTAAAGAAGGATACGCTACCTTCTGCGCCCGATCCTAAGTTTCTAGATGCATCTTCGGATCTGCAGCCGGAATCTGGCTCTCTGTCCTGAGCCGCGTTCTGGAGCAGCAGCATTGCGCTACTGCGAACCGACTTCCCTTGCATAGCCGCCTCCGCCTTTTCACAGATTGCTTCCAGTACTTCACTGAACCGATGCCGGTAGCGTATCCTATTTGCTTTTAATGAATGCTGTCAATTCTGTTATTGCTGATACCTCCTTGAGTAGCTGGTTGGTTTTGTCCGGTATTTCAGACAGATCGTATTTGCCCCACTTGAGCTTCAGTGTCTTGATCATGGCCCGATGGTAGGCAAGGTTCTCTTCAGACGACACAGAATGACTAGGATCCAGCCATTCTTCCGGCAGGTATATTCTCTGTTCATTTATCAGCCTGCGCATTATTTTCATCAGTTTCTTTGCTGTAGCAATACGCGAGTGTCCGTCACGGTTTAAGACCTGCTGATAGTACGTGTAGAGTGTATGCGCTGTATCGCAGCCTACTCTCTGAAGAGACTTCTGCTGAGTTGTCCCCACATGCATTGCAGCCTGTATCAGATAGTCTTTAAGTATATGGTTACAGTCGTATGGCAGAACTCCGCGGGAAGGAGCCTGATCTTTCCCGCCGGTCTGCTTGGTTCTCGGGACGACACCAGCATACGAGAGTAGATTTGGCGTTGGAAGCCAATGCTCAGGGTTGCCCAATTCAGCAATAATGTGGCCGGCAAGCACAACTCCGACTCCTGGTATTGAGGTGATATAGAATGCTGGAGTTTGCACAAGGTAGCGGGCCATTTCACTTTCTTCCAATAACACGGCCTTCTGTACCTGCCGCAGCATCTCTATCTTTGAACCCAGACTCTTCTGCCGGTACCGGGTCAGCTCGGGAGGGGCTTCGAACACTGTTGACGCAAAGTTCTTAAGATGTACCGCTTTCTCTTCCGGCTTGTACACTCTCAACTTTCTTAAATTTTTCACCAGCGTTTCGAGCCTCATACGCTTTATTTTAACCGGCGAAAAATTCTCTTCCATAAGCCATAAACTGGCGTCCGAGAACGGGACAAGGCCACTGTTGCCTTCTGAGAGAAAACCGGGAAACAGCAGGTCAACCGAGTCATGAATCCTATTCTTGAATGCTGTTTCAGTTATTACAAGTTTACGTCTCGCCCGTGCGGCCTGCTTGAGATTTGAGTAGAGCCGGTCAAAGCTTTCAACCATTACGGCCCGTCTGTTGATCGCCGCTCCAGCAATCCCCGTAAGGTCAATGATATCCGAGCTTGCACGCAGTGTATCCCTGTATTTTTTCGCCTCGCACGGATTGACTCTCGCCCAGAGAAATTTGTTCATGCGGGAGGAATGGATGAAGTTCAGCAGGTAAGACGGAGGTTCTTCGGAAACTATCAGTACATGTTCCCGCTTAACGTGGTAGCGCTTGATTATTTTATCAATCCTGTTATGAAAATACTCAAGCCCTACGGGAGTATTGTAGACCGTGAAAGCTTTTTTGAGTAAAAGCTCACCTGTACCTCTACAGAACTGCACTGTGTGAGATTTTTTCGCGTAGTCAAGCGGCACAATAAGTACTTTATCCAGTGATGGAGCATCTGAGAAAAAATCCTGAACCGATTGACTTCTGGCTGGAAAGATGTTCTTTTTCATTGTGCGTCCTCCATTTATGACTAAAAGTTTGAACATAGCGTATGTTGCCCGGCCATTGTGGCTCGGCGAACAACATGATGCTCGAAAAAATGCCGACGGGCAATTTTTCAGTCAGGAGGCCGCACCATTCTTCGGCTTTTTTAGCCTGTTTTTCGCTTTAAAACTCTCTGAAATGACAAATAGCATCTTTGATGCTGCTTCGCCGAGCTACACCCTACGGGCTACACTCAGCGGCATCAAAAGCTCCTATTCAAATGGTACAAGGCCTTACACCGGGAGATGAAACTCCTCAATATCAAACGATTATAAAAGTATAGGGGAGAGCAATTAAGAATTGTGAATTCTGTATTGAGGAGGTTTTGCCGTGTATAAGAATCGTGTGAAGGTCAGTCTGGAAACATTGAGCCGGAGTCATAAATGTGTGCGTTACATGATAACGAACCGTGTGATTGGCGGCTCGTTTATTTTCGGTGATATAGAGAAGCAGAAATTCCTGGATCTGATGTTTGGGGGAATGACGCGGCATTCGTACCGGCTGCTTGATTATGTTCTGATGGATAATCATTATCACTGTATTATTGAGATCGATTCGGTTGATGATATCAGCCGTAATGAGGTGATAAAGCGTTGGAATCTGACCGGGAGAGCCAAAGCTCCACGGGAACCGTCCGAAGAGGAATATGAGGCGTTTAACCGGAAAATTCACGATGTTAGTTTTGTGGTCGGGAATTTCGAGCAGCGGTTTGTTCAGTGGTACAATAAGAAAATGGGGCGGAACGGGAGTCTGTTCAATCGGTTCGATTCGGTTATTATCGAAGACGGAAGAGCCCTTGCATTTATGATGGCGTATATAACGATGAATCCGGTTAGAGCGGGGATTGTAATAGATCCTGTTGACTATCATTGGTGCGGGTATACTTATCGTTTGGCAAACAAAAAACTTGATTCACACGACGAAACACTTGTTCTTAGTTTATACAATTCTCTCAATCTTCCTCAGCAGATTCTGAAACTGCCATTTAACAAACAATTAGCACTACTGTGGAAATATTTCAGGCTGCGTCTGCTGAGATGTAGTCAGAAAGAATCTTACTATAAAAAAGACCCTCAAGATGCAGCACGAACGTTGAGTGAAAAACTAGAAAAAGAGGGGGAATTAACAGAGATCGACTTCGCAAGGCATTTTCTACTGAAAGTACGCTTTGCGACCAAAGGAATTGCTATTGGTTCCGGATTGTTTGTAGAAGATATTTTATCCAGTTGTGGGCGTGTGCTTGGCTACAAAAAAGAACATCATGCTCACGATTATCAAATATGGGATCATATTCATACACTTAAGAAACACCGTCAAGCCTTTTAATTTTAGATCATACAAGAAGATGGCATCGGTTTAAATAATAGATATGGGTATTGATCGAAATGAGTAAATGTGACAGTTTGGTTGTTGAAAGGTGTTGAATATCAAGCCGTGACACTTAAATCTGATTATCTTTGATCATATCGATGCCGCTTCTCATAGCGAGCTGGCCATGGCATACGGCTATTGACAGTGCATCGGTGGCATCATCAGGAATATTAGAAATATCAATATTAAACATTGCGGCCATCATTGTGGCAACCTGTTGTTTTGATGCTTGCCCCATGCCGACAGCTGCGCGTTTTGCAGTCTTTGGTGAATAGGTATAGATTGGGAGGTCTGCTTCGGCAGAAGTCGTGATAACAGCTCCTCGTGCAATACTTAATATCATTGCAGTTTTAATATTTCTGCCGCAGAATGCATCTTCTATGGCAACAGAATCAGGTGAGTAGGCTTTGATCAGTTCCCTTGTTCCGCCGGCGATCCTGCGAAGACATTCACTGTGAAGCATCTTGGGCTTATTCTTGATAACTCCACAGTCAATAATTTCGATATCACTCAGAGAATTCATTTTTATAACGCCGTAGCCAGTACAGCGTATTGCAGTGTCAACTCCGAGTATTATCACAAATTATACATCCATCTGAGCAAGAATTTCTTCTGGAATATCAATGTTTGATGTAACTTCTTGAGCATCGTCAAGATCTTCAAGTTTGTCTAGAAGACGAAGAACTTTTTCTGCTGTTTCTACATCGTTGATATCGCTGTAGTTATCCGGCTTCATGATTATCCCAGATTCTTCTGTTTCGATACCTGCAGCTTCAAGAGCTTCTGCAACATCAGAAAATGCGTCTTTGTCTGTCCAGATTTCAGCGATGTCACCATCAACTTCAATATCATCAGCTCCAGCTTCAAGACAGATTTCCATCAGCTTATCTTCGTCGGCGTTTTCGCCCTTGATAACAAAATGTCCTTTGCGGTTAAACATCCAGGCAACAGCTCCACTTGCGGCAAGGTTACCGTTGTTGCGGTCAAAAGCCACGCGGATTTCACTTGCTGAGCGGTTTTTATTGTCAGTAAGACACTCAACGATGATTGCCGCTCCACCAGGACCGTAACCTTCGTATGTAAGTTCTTCAAGGTTTCCTCCGGCAAGTTCGCCGGTACCTTTTTTGATGGCACGTGTAATATTGTCTTTCGGCATGTTTGCAGAACGTGCCGTGTTAAGAGCCAGACGAAGACGCGGATTCGTGTCTGGGTCTTTTCCGCCCTCACGTGCAGCAATTGTTATCTCTTTACCACAGCGAGTGAAAACCTTAGCACGTTTTTTATCCTGAGCACCTTTACGGTGTTGGATATTTGCCCATTTACTATGTCCAGCCATAATATTCCCTTCTTACTTATATTAAGTTATTTAGATATAAATTGAATTGTAACGCCTTAATTAGCAACAAAAAAAGGCTTATCCGATTGTCTCGAATAAGCCTTAGAAATTAGCTTGTGAAGCCGAAAATTCAATTGTTTGTGCTTAAAAAAGCACTAGTCAAGTCTACCATATCCTGGCAGCTGAACTTTTTGAACTCCACCATTCTTTGCTATAGCAGTCATCCACGTTCCCGCTTCTTTATCAAGATCTAAAACCTTGAAACGTTTTTCGTCGTCTTCACGGTTATAACCGATAACTGTGTTCGGCGGCAACTTAACGTGCTTATCAATAATAGCATTTTTGATACGGCAGTTTTCACCGATTTCAACTTCGTCAAGAATAATGCTGTCTTTAACAGTTGCGTAGCTGTGAATACGTACAGAGTTGTAAATCACACTGTCGAATACAGTACTGCCTGAAATAATTGTTCCACCGGAAACGATTGAATTAATAGCCTTACCAATTCGCGCAAATCCATCGTCACCAACTTCGTCGTTGTGAACAAATTTTGCAGGAGGTAGGCAGTGTGTATAGCTGTAAATTGGCCATTGTGGATTGTACAGGTCAAGCGTTGGTTGCGGATCACGAAGGTCCATGTTTGCTTCGTAATAAGCTTTCAGGTTACCAACATCTTTCCATGATGGAGCCTTATCGTCTGCACCTGGAACTCTGTTAAGTCCGAAGTTGTAAGCGAACAGGCGTCCTGATTCTACGATCTTTGGTAGAATGTCTTTACCGAAGTCATGTGAACTTTCTGCAATTGTGCTGTCTTCTCCAAGCATCTCTTTAAGGTCGCTTGAGTTGAAGATGTAGTTACCCATAGAGGCAAGAGCCATATCCGGGTTACCCGGCATTGGAATTGGATTTTCCGGTTTTTCCTGGAATCCGATGATTCTTCCTTCTTTGTCAACCTGAATTACACCAAATTCTTTGGCTTCTTCAAGGGTCACTGGAATCGCCGCGATAGTTGCAATTGCGTCTTTTGCAATGTGCTCGTCAACCATTTGGCTTACATCCATTTTATAAATGTGGTCTCCACCAAAGATTGCTACAAGGTCTGGAGCAAAGTCGTTGATCAAATGCATGTTCTGGTGAATTGCATCTGCTGTTCCGCAATACCAGCGTTTGTCCTGAGTCTGCATTTGGGCTGGGACAGGAATTACAAATCTGTTCTTACCGTGAGTGCTTACAACATTCCATCCGTTGATGATGTGCTCGGTCAAACTTTGTGAGCGAAACTGTGTCAGTACGAAAATACTTTCAATACCACTGTTTACTAAGTTGCTTAATACAAAATCAATAATTCTGTATTTTCCCCCGAATGGTACAGCGGGTTTGGCTCTTTGCTCCGTTAATGGTGCAAGTCTTGTTCCTTCCCCGCCAGCGAGGACCATCGCTAAAACTGATTTTCGCATCAAACTGCCCTTTTTATTCTATTGAAGTTAATATTAATAATTACAAAAATTAACGCCAAGAGCAAAAACCTGCATACTCTTTCCGATATTAGATGTTTAAATGTAGTACGTGAGTCGGCGTTTGTACAGCAGATGCACTATTTTCTAACTCAATTTTCACAATTGAATTTCTATGGAAATAATAAAAATATTTTACAGCAAGATGGATATGTTTTTTGCTTATATCAAAAAGAAAAGCCAGACAGGAATTGTTACTATGCTAACTAATGTTGTCCAGACTATTACTGCGGGCTCTTCTTTAATGTGAGCCCTGTAGCAATTACATAAGACGCGACAGGAGTCGCCATTAATAAAACGCAGGAACCAACAACAATTTTCGAGGCATCAGGGAAAAAGCTTTTAAGTATTAACAGTGTGATTATAGGAGTGACAACAACTTTTAAAGAACATGCCGCAAAAAGTGCCATTTTGTTCTGTGAAACGGCCCTGAATGAGAGGCTCCCTCCAATTGCTAGTAGGGCCATCGGCAAGCCCATACTTCCTCCAAGTTTTAGG
>JAUVCU010000307.1 GCA_030590715.1 Lentisphaeria bacterium | reverse complement strand
ATACATAGACAAATCTTTTAAAGAGATGCCGAAAGCATATGATGCACTGCTCGTTAAGAGAAATAATAACTGGCTGAAAAAAATAGATAAACTTCTGAAGCGCAATAAAAAGGCGATGATCGTGGTCGGTGTGGCGCATTTGGCTGGTAAAGACGGGCTTGTTACTAAGCTGCAGCAAATGGGATATTCGGTTACTCAGTTGTAGTTCCACTCTAAAATACAGACAGAAAAAAAGCGCTTTGGAAATTAATCCGAAGCGCTTTTTTATTTGCGGTAAACCTTATCGGTGAATGAGGGAGAAATACCAGTTGCTTATTTCAGTTCCGGCAAGAATCCAAATATAGGTTGCGGCAACAAGATACGGTCCGAAAGGTATAACTGTTTTAGAGCTCTTTTTGAATAGCACCATAGCTCCAACGCCAAAGATGGTTCCTAGTATAGAACCGATCAACACAGTGAAGAACGCGCAGTTAAGTCCAAGAATTGCTGAAATTGCCGCAATGTATTTAACATCCCCCCAGCCCAGAGCATCTTTTTTAAATGTCCACTCTCCGACTTTTGCGAACGCTCCTAAAGCAAGATACCCAATTGACATGCTTATTGCAGATTGAAGAAGAGCTCTCCACCATACAGTCGTATCCCAGAACTGCGGAAAAACAGCCGCTATAATAAGCCCGGCGATCATTGTGAAGTACGTTGTTTCATTCGGGATTATGTAATGCTTGAGGTCTATAAAAAATGTTGTTATTACCAGACTGGTCACTATCAGGTACGGGAACAACGTAAATATCGGCTGCTGGGTGTAATACACTTTCAGCCATACACCGACAAACATCAACCCCGTCAGTATTTCCATTAGTATATACTGTGGAGAAATCGGGAGTTTACATTTACGGCATTTTCCGCCGAGAATCAGCCAACCGAAGATCGGAAAGTTTTCGAACCATGCAAGTTTGTGGTTACATTTCGGGCAATGTGAAGGAGGGCTGACTATTGATTCTCCGCGTGGAATTCTCCAGATACAGACATTTAAAAAGCTTCCGATGCATGTCCCGACAATAAAAGTGGTTATGGTCCAGAACCAGAACAATATTTCAAATCCATGTGGGACTTCGGCGGGGAAATTAAGCATAATCATTCTCTACTTTTTAATTATTATATAATATGATTAAGAAACTACTCTCCCGAAGTTCATTATTCAAGATTCTACCACATCTGCTGATAATTGCAGTTCGTGCTTTGGTTATGTCTAACCGCTTGACTAAGTGTATATCAATGTCATTTTGCAACCGTTTAATATCAAAATGGAATAGAAGAGCATGACTGTACTTAATAAAGAGAAAATCAACAATCCTACTAATTATCCTTATCTACTGGAAGATATGGTGGTGGTGCTTATGAGGTGCATGTCATCTCCTCCTAAACTCAAATCAGACCACGTCTCTTTTCTGAAAAAGGTAGAGCAGGAATTATCTTCAAATCTGGTTTCTATTCCTGAACATATCGGATCTAAATGTGAAATGACTGCGGGTGACAGGATCACGGAAGCTGTGCGTTTTCTCATCAATTTGAAGCTCGCAGTAAAGTCGGGAATGTCCAGCAAAAGTATGAGCCTGGTTATTTCTGAACTCGGTCACAAGTGGCTTAACTCAAGCACTGCAAAAAAACTTGAGTTGATCCATGTCGGATTGAGAGGTGCAAAAGAGAAAGCGAGTTTTGCTTTTATTAATGCTTTCAAGTTTGCTCTCAGCCCTATTCCTCTGATAATTGAAAATTCAGACTTTATTCCGGATCAGTTTCTGGTTGATGCTTTTTCTGCGATTGAAGCGGAAGATGGTTACGACTTCGATGATTTTATAAATTTCCACGCCAAGCAGAATAATCCGCTGTTAAAAATTGCGGAAGAGAAATCGCGCCGCTGTATCACAATTGGTTTTGATCATCGTATACGAAGTGACCAGGAGCTGGAGTTTATCTGGGCTGAATATTTGAAGTCATTTATGATTACCCGTTTGTTTGCTCTGGGAGCGCTGTCGTTTGGTTCTACGGATAACGGACAGCTCGCTTTTTCTTTAAATCAGCCGGCACTGTTTCTTTTTGAACAAACAGATGAATTTAAATATTCAGATGCGAATAACGATAAGGTGGTGATCGTTCAGCCCGATTTCGAAGTTATCTTTCTGGCACCTTCTCCTGCTATTGAGTCTAAGTTCAATCCTTTTGCGCAGCGTATCGGATCTGGCCTTGGCGTCCTTTTCAAAATAACGAAACAGTCAATTCTGCATGCCGCTTCCATTGAGATGACTGCAGAGGATGTTTTGGAGGTAATCAATTCGTCCTCACTTCAGCCCGCTCCTGACAACGTAAGAACAGAGATAACAAACTGGTTTGGTCAATGTAGATATTTTGAAGCGCGCGAAACCTATCTGGTTAAATGCCCAGACCTTTCTACTGCCAGACGAATTCTGGAAGTAGCGGGTCGTGAAGTAACACCTATTTCAGATACAGTATTCGAACTCAAAGATATAAGAAGAAAAATCACCTTTCTAAAACTACTCAAAGAGAACGGGATTTTCCTACATTGAATATGCCTATAGGGGGTGGGAATGTGTATCTATCCTGGCCGCCGGGACGTCGGCCCTCCAATGCATTTTGTTATATCTTTGGAGGGACGCGGTCCCCGCGTCCGCTTTGCTGCAATAATTCTTAGCCTTTTTCGTTGCTCTTTCCGTACCACAAATTCATATACTGTCACAGAGCAGAGTATCAGCAGCATTCCGAAAATGACATTTACCGTCGGAGCTTCATTGTCTAAAACTATCCAGCTGAGAATCGATCCGGACAATGGAATTATAAATTTCCATTGATTGATATCGGTCACTTTTACTCCGGGTCTTCTTAAAATAATAAACCACAAGCTGAATCCTGCAGCCGATAAAAATGAGAGCCAGGCCAGCGAACCGTAAAATAAATACGACTTCCCAAGAATATCCGGCGCTCCCTCTTTGAAGAGTGATACGATTAGAAGCATTACTCCGCCAAGAAATATCTGGCAGGAAGTAAGTGTAATCGGATTAATAGGTGTTGGCTCTTTCTGCTTCGC